>CALVVP010000033.1 GCA_944363895.1 uncultured Bacilli bacterium
AAAGGAAAAGTTAAAATTAGAAAAAGGTAGCAAATTTATTGTTTGTCACCAAATTAATAAAGATGTGGACAAAAAGCATTGAAAATAAAGGATGTCAGCAAAAATAAATTTGTTGACATCCTTTTAATATATGTAAATTTTATTTAAACTTAGGAGGCCTGATATATGGAATGGGATAATTTAATTGAACTGATTTTAAATAGTATACAAATTATAGGAATATTTATTGCAATTATTATAGGTTTAATTATTTCTAAAGTATGGTGTTAGAATAGATATATAGACACAAAAATGTGGACAATGTGATAAAATAATAAACATTGAAAGGAGTAGTTATGGGAAAAGACATTAATATTATTAATTTATCTAGTGTGGGAGCTACTCATCCGGGAGTTAATTTATCGATGTATGTTGGGGCAAAAGCCGCTATTGAAAACTTTACAAGAGTTTGGGCTTTAGAACTTGCCGACAAAGGAGTCAGGGTAAACGCTATCGCACCAGGGGCAATCAGAACTAATATTTGGAATGTTCCAGGATTAACTAAAGAAGAATCTCAAAAACACGAAGATAGTATTGCTAGGACAATTCCTTTTAAAAGATTTGGTAGACCAGAGGAAGTGGCTAATGTGGCGATGTTTTTAGTAAGTGATGAAGCTAGTTATGTTAGTGGTTCCGTTTATGCTGTAGATGGTGGTCAAGGAGCTTTATAGAAAGGGGATATTATATGAATAAAAATACAATTATCGGTGTTATTGTTGTTATAATAATCGTTATTATCGGTGTAGCACTATATTTTATGTTAAGTAATAATGATACTCCTATTAATAATGAGAATGGTTCAGAAGAGAATAATGATAGTACAATTAGTAATGTTTTAGTCGTTTACTTTTCTGCGCAAGGGCATACAAAAGAAGTTGCCGAAAAAATTGCCGAAAATTTAGATGCTGATATTTTTGAACTTATACCAACTGATCCATATACGGATGCTGATTTGGATTGGACTGATAATAATTCAAGAGTATCTATGGAACATGAAGATGAATCTTTAAGAAATGTTGAACTTACGACAACTGAAGTAGAGAATTGGGATAGTTATGATACTATATTAATCGGATACCCTATTTGGTGGGGAATTGCCGCCTGGCCGGTTAATACATTTGTAGAAGCTAATGATTTTACGGGAAAAACAGTTATTCCATTTTGTACATCGGCTTCATCTGGATTAGGGGAAAGTGGGGAATTACTTAGCTCTTTAGCTAATACAGGTAATTGGTTAGCAGGACATCGTTTTAGTTCTAATCCATCAGATTCTGATATTACTACTTGGACCGATAGTTTAAAATAAAAACAATTTAAAAAGGCGTTCTAAATTATTTTATTAGAACCTTTTTTTAGTTATTTAAAATGTATGCGACAAAAAAATGAAAAAGCCTTATTTATCGTTATTTTTTAAATAAAAAAGTTATAAAAAAAAATTATTTATGCTAAAATATTATTGGTGATGGAAAGTGAATTATGATGTTGTAATTGTTGGGGCAGGACCAGCTGGTTTATTTACAGCTTATGAATTAATAACAAAAAATAAATCGTTAAAGATTGCCTTAATGGATAAAGGCCAAAAAGTTAAAACAAGATTTTGTCCGATGAATAAAAATAAAACTAATTGTGTTAATTGTAATCCTTGTCGAATTTTATCAGGCTATGGTGGCGCTGGAACTTTTTCTGATGGTAAATTAAACTTTATTCCAAAACTTGGTAAAAGTGATTTATTTAAATACATGAGTGAAAGTGAAGCTAATAAATTAATCGACGATACCGAAGAAATATTCAATAAATTTGGAATGGATAGTGAAGTTTTTCCTAGTAATATGGAAGAAGCGTTAGAAACTAAACGCAAAGTGGCTATTCAAGGAGCTAGGCTATTACTTATTAGACAAAAACATTTAGGAAGCGATCATTTACCTAAACATATTGATGATTTTAGTAATTTTTTAGAAAAAAGTGGTGTAACTTTATATGAAAATACCGATGTTAGAGATATCGTTTCTTGCAAAGATGGTTATGAAGTTATTTATGGGGATGAAAAGATATTTGCTAAAAAAGTTGTAGTAGCGCCAGGCAGAACTGGAGCTAAATGGATTCAAGAGTTAGCTGATAAATATCATATTCCTTATTTATCGCAAAGTATTGAAATTGGTGTAAGAGTAGAAGTTAGAAAAGAAATTTTAAAAAGTATTACCGATATAATATATGATCCAACTATTTTTATTCATACTGATACATATGGTGATGAGATTAGAACTTTTTGTACTAATCCTGGAGGCTTCGTCGCTAAAGAAAATTATTATGGCTATATTTGTGTTAATGGGCATGCTTTAAAAGATATAAAATCTGATAATAGTAATTTTGCTTTTATCAGTCGTGTTCATCTAACAGAACCAGTTACTAATACTAGATTATATGGTGAATCGATTGCGAAAATTGCTAATGTTTTAGGTGATTCTAAACCGATTATTCAAACGCTTAAAGATTTAAGAAGTGGTAGACGCTCAACTTGGCATCGGATTAATCAAGGATTTGTCGAACCGACTTTAAAAGATTGCGTAGCTGGTGATTTAGCTTTAATTTTACCGCATCGGATTGTGACTAATATTTTAGAAGGATTAGAAAAATTAGATAAAATTATTCCGGGAGTTAACAATGATGAAACTCTTCTTTATGGACCAGAAATAAAATTTTTCAGCAATGAAATTGCCACTGATAATAATTTTAAATTAGAAAATGAAGATATTTATTTTATCGGTGATGGAGCGGGAAAAGCGGGAAACATTGTAGTAGCGGCGGCTACAGGTTTAGTTGCAGCAAGAGATATTTTAAAAAAGGGGTGATGATATGCCAGTTCATTTTAACGCGATTTTAAATGAAAAAAATAAAAATATCGAAAAAATAACAAATGATTTATTAAATGGAATATTGCAAAAAGATTTACAAAATCCTGATGATGTTTATGTGACAAAAAATAAAAAAAAATTTACAATTACTAAATATATTATCAATGTTAATACTAATGAAAAAATAGGGAAAACGGTTATAACAGTTCAAGCTAATCAAGAAAATACTACTTATGAAATAATTGATGTCGATTTGACATTACTATCTGAGCCAATTGAATTGTTTTTTGAAAAAAAATTGGCCACTTCTTCTGATTCAAATGAATATTATAATGTTCATACAATTGATGATGAAAGGCATTTTCAAATTGAAACAGTCAATCGCTGTGTTATCGAAAAAGACATAATTAATAGTAAACAAAAAGTATATTTATCAGCATTTCCTTTTCAATTGGAAATCTATAATAATATTGATGAATTCAATAAAACACATGGATTTCAAAAACCGATTCGGGTTGCTAATATGGATTTTAAAGTTCAGGGATATGCCGAAGATATGGTTGCTTACGGTGGATTATTTACTAGCAATGTTGAAGAAATTTGTTCATTTATTATTGGCAAGGTTGTATCATTTGTCGATGTTAAGGCACTTATTGGTGGTATTATTGTTGATTTTGTAATTATTAAAATAAAAACTGCTTTAGGAATTTTACCAATTGCAGCTTCAAGAGAAGTATTTGATTTAACAAATTTGAAGATAAATAAAATAATTGTAATGCTTGCTGATGTTAAAGCTGATTTTATAAAATAGTTAAATGAAAATATTGTGAAAAGCAAATATCTATTTGCAATTAAAATTAATAAATGTTATAATATATTGCGAAACGGATACAAATATAATTTTTAGTTTCATATAAATTATAGAAGGTAGGTATTGTGATGAGTGAAAGTAAAAAAATGTTAGTTGTTGTTGGTGCTGTTATTTTATTAATTATTGGAAGTGTTGGTTTTGTTTATGCAGGAAACCAAGATTCAAAAGAAATATATGAACAGTTCACTACAGAATTTAATGATAGTGAAAATACATTAGTTTATCTTGGGTCATCTACTTGTGGTTATTGTAGTTTATTAAATCCTAGTTTACAAGATATGGCTAGTCGTTATGATTTCGATTATTTATATATCGATATTAATGAAATGTCTAGTAGTTATGTTCGGAAAGTACTTAATGATTTAGGTCTTACATCTGTTGGAACTCCTTATCTTGCAATCGTTGCTAATGGTAAAGTAGTTGATAAACAAAATGGTTACGATGATTACAATGTCGTTTTTGAGTTTTTACAAGACAATAATGTAATTGCTGAAGACGCTAAATTAGATCTTAATTATATCGATTATGAAACCTATGAAGAATTATTGGCAAGTGAAGATAAAGAAGTTATCGTTATTGGTCAAACGACATGTGGTTATTGTGTTCAAGCTAAAGTAATTTTAAACGATGTTGCTAGCGAACACGAAGTAGCAATTAATTATTTAGATTATACTAAATTAGATAGTGATGAAAAAGAACAATTTGCAGAAAGTTTAGAGTATTTTCAAGAAGAATGGGGCACACCAATTATTATGATTGTGCAAAATGGCGAAATAGTTGATATGATCGAACAATTAGCAACGGAAGATGAATATGTCGAATTTCTACAAGAAAATGAGGTTATTGAATGAACATTTATGAACAAGCGTTAGCTTTTAAAAGGAAATTTCCTAAAACCATTGCTTGGCGGATAAAGGCTCATAGTAAAATAGCGCAAATGCATATTAATCTTGATGAAACGGTTAAATATGTCTTTGCTTGTCAAAAAAACCATCATTCTTATGAGATTTTTCGCACATTTATCATTGTGGTAACCGATAAAAGAATTATCGTCGCTCAAAAAAGATTGATATTTGGTTATTTATTTATATCAATAACATCAGATATGTATAATGATTTAACTTTGATGATGGGGCTTTTATGGGGGAAAGTCTGTATTGATACAGTAAAAGAAGTTGTGGTGCTTTCTAACATTCAAAAAGAAGCATTACCAGAAATCGAAACTGCGATTTCGCAAACAATGATGGATTTAAAAGTAGAATGTGCTAAACCAAAAAGGCATGAAACAATTTAGTGCCTTTTTATTTGACACTAATCAAAAGATAGTGTAAAAATGTTTCGGAAAAACTAGTTATAAGTAATATGGTGAAGTAGAATAGAAGTAGGATTTTTAGAAGAATGTATAGGTAAATAAGAAATAGAATCATCGAAAAGAGAAAAGTTTATTTCTTTTTAAATTTATTATAAATGTTAAAAAAACTATAGAATAAATTATCCATAGTTTCTGAGAATAAATTTCTACACTTTTCTAAAAATACATTTTTTATAATTTTTTTTGCTTCATTTTTCATATTTTGTGGTATACTTAACATATGAAAGAACTCCTTACTATTTTGCATATAATAGTAATTATATAAGAAGTTCTTTCTTTTTTTACATTTTTCCGAAACATTTTTACACTATCAATCAAAAATAATCCTTGTTTTTTTATTATTTATGTGATATGATTTAATTGTAGATTGGAGATGGTTAATTTGGCAAGAAAGATTAAAAATTTAACTAATGACTTTACAGATGTTGAAGTAATTAGATATTTTATCAATAATGATACTGAATATTTAATCTATTCTTTAAATGAAATTGACGAATCTGGATATACTAAATTATATGCTTCTAAAATAATCGGAACGAAAGCTTGTATAATTACTGATAATGATGAATGGACTTTAATCAAAGAAATAATTAAAGAAATAGTAAGGAATAATCGTGATGGAAGTGAATTACATATTATTGATTTAGATGAAGATGGTTTAAATGATATTGTCTTACAAGATACAAGAGTATTTAAGTTACAAGGCAATTTAGTTAATTTATTGTCGGATAATAAAAATGTCAAAGAAAAAGTTAAGGTTGTTCCTGAAGAAGAGATTAAAGATGAAGAAATTGAAGAAGTTTCTTTAGATTATGAAGAATTATATAAAGAACAATTAGAAAAGAATAAAGAATTAGAAACAGAAATAGAATCTTTAGAAGAACAAATCGATAAATATAAAGAACTAATTGATAAAATAAAAGAAATAGTAGAATAACAACTACTATTTTTATTTTTTATTACATAAAATTAATTGAGGTGAATATATTGAAAAATACGATCAATTATTATTATAATTTGAATGTAAGCATTATTCACCAAAAAGAAAAGAATTATTATTTTAAAATCGATAACACAAATTATCTTTTATTAAAATATGATAATATTGTAGAGCTAGATGATATTTATAAATTAAACAATTATTTAAGTCAAATTTTACCTGTTCATAGAATAATTTTAAATATCAATAATGAAATAATTACGAAAATTAATGATAACAATTATATATTATTACAATTATTTATTAATGATAAAGTCGATTTAAATAAGATAATTGAATTAAATAACATTAATATACCTTACAATTTTGCAAAACTAAGACGCGATGATTGGTCATTGTTATGGACTAATAAGGTTGATTATTTAGAATATCAATTAAGCCAAATTGGTAGAAAATATCCGTTGATTCGTGATAGTTTTAACTATTATATTGGTTTAGCCGAAAACGCCATTATTTTAGTCAACAATACTGATAAAAAAAATATCAATTTAAGTCTATCACATCGCCGAATCAGTAATAATGCTTTTGATTTATATAATCCTTTAAACATAATAATTGATGTAAGAATTAGAGATATATGTGAATATTTTAAATATTGTTTTTTTAATGGTATTGATATTAGCCAAGAACTAGAATTGTTTTTAAATTATAATCGTTTAGATATTAATGAAGGAAAGTTGTTTTTAGCGAGGATGCTTTTTCCTACTTATTATTTTGATTTATATGAAAAAATCATCGACAATGAAATCGATGAAAGAGAAATAAAAAAGATTACTATTAAAGCTGATAACTATGAAAAAATATTAAAACAGATATATTATCATTTTAAAAATAATCAATTAAATATTGAATGGTTGGAACATTAATTAATATTAATAACTTCTTTAACACTAGGTACTTCGCTTTTAATAGCTGCTTCGATACCTTCTTTTAAAGTTAAATCTAACATATGACAATTAGCGCATGCTCCTGTCATTTTGATATAAACGATATTATCTTCGTATTTAATAAATTCAATATCGCCACCGTCATTAATTAAAAAAGGGCGTAAATGTTCAATAATATCGATAATTAATTCTTTTTCGTTTTGCATTTTTTCTCACCAAGAAGTATTATATATTAGTTTTAAAATTAAGTAAAGTGTTTTTAATTAAAATGTGATATAATTGTACTAGAGGTGTATCTATGGCAAAATATACAAAAGGAAAAATAGTGGAAGGTGTCGTTACAGGAATTGAATCTTATGGTATTTTTGTTTCTTTAGATGAATTTTATAGTGGATTAATTCATATTTCTGAAATATCGAATGGTTTTGTTAAAAATATACATGATTATGTTAATATTGGCGATACTATATATGTGGAAATAATTGGTGTTAATGATGATGAGTGTCATTTAAGTTTAAGTATTAAAAACATAAATTATAAAAAAAGAAATCCTACAAGAAGAAAGAAGATAGTAGAAACAAGTTTGGGTTTTAAGACCTTGGCTTATAAATTACCAATTTGGATTGACGAAAGTTTGAAAAAAATGGAAAAAAAATAAAAAAGTTCTTGACAAACTAACTAATTAAATGATATAGTTAAATACGTCCACAGGTATTTGGGCGATTAGCTCAGTTGGTTAGAGCACCTGCCTTACAAGCAGGGGGTCATAGGTTCGAGTCCTATATCGCCCACCAT
>CALVVP010000034.1 GCA_944363895.1 uncultured Bacilli bacterium
GAGCAACATTTACATCCTTCTCTTTATATAAAAGTAGCTAAAATATTAAACAAGATATCTACTCAAGGTATAAAAGTTATTATCGCTACTCATTCACCTGTAATTACTCAGTATTTTATAGACGATACAAATGAATTATGTAAGGTTATAGATGGGACATGTAACTTTTTACCTAAAATAGATGAATTAATAACATTATCACAAAGTTTTGATTGTTATCACAAAGAAGAGTTAAAATTAAAAAGTTATAATTCTATTGAAACTAAATACAGTATGTATTTTAAAAATTTTGTTCTTCCAATAATTTTAAATGCTTTGTTTTGCAATTGTATGCTTTTGGGTGAGGGAGCAATAGAAAGAAAAGTATTTGATATTTATTTATTAAAATATGCTTCTACAATGAAGAAGAATGATGTTAGTTATGCCATAGTGGATGGCAAAATTTTCTTTCCATTAGTAATTAGTGTTTTGAAGAAAATTGGTACAAAGGTTATAACAATACACGATTTAGATGATGAGAGTAATCCAGCTCATGCATATTTAAATAATGTTATTAAAGAATTATCTGATGAAGTTATTACTTTTAAACCAAAGATTGAAAATTTTTTAGGAATTACTAAGGATATGTGTAATGGTAAATATAGAGAGTCTATTATATTGATAAATGAGTTTTATTTAGATGACAATGAAAAACTTAATCAGTTGTTGGAACTGATAGATAAAGCAATAGAAAAAATAAATTAAAAATGGTATTTTAAAAGAATGGACAAACTCTGTTCTTTTTTATATTAAAACGAAAGAAAATATAAATTTTGTGTTATAATTATATGTATTCAAGACTTTAAAAAGGAAGTGAAATTTATGGAAAATGTAGAAAAAAAGTTCCCAAAAACCAGTATCAACTGGTATCCAGGTCATATGGCTAAAACCAAAAGATTGGTCAAAGAACAATTAGACTTAATTGATATAGTTTATGAAGTAATCGATGCTAGAATGCCTTATTCTTCAAAAATAAAAGATATCGATGACATAATCAAAAATAAACCATGTATTTTAATCGTGACTAAATATGACCTATGTGATAAAAAAGAAACTGATAAATGGATAAAATATTATAAAGACAAAAATTATAATGTTTTACCTTTAGACTTAGAAACTAAACCAAATTTAAAACCATTACTCGATTTAACTAATGAATTAATGGAAAATATCAATCAAAAAAGAGAACAAAAAGGTCTACTTAAAAAAAGAACAAGAGTCTTAATCATCGGTATTCCTAATGTTGGCAAAAGTACTTTAATCAATCGCTTAGTAGGAAAAAAAGCCGTTTCAGTTGGCAATAAACCCGGTGTCACCAAACAACTAAGTTGGATTAGAATCAATGACAAGTTAGAATTACTAGACACTCCCGGTATTTTATGGCCAAAATTAGATAATGAAAAAGTAGCTTTAAACCTAGCTAGTCTAACAGCAATTAAAGAAGAAATTTTGCCTTTATTTAATGTTTGTGAATATATTTTAAATACTTTAGATAAATATTATCCAGAAAAATTAGCCGAAAGATATAAAATTACTAAACTTGATGAAGATATAGTTGAAACCTTAGAAAAGATTGGCAAAATAAGAGGTTGTTTAATTAAAGGTGGACAAGTTGACTATGATAAGGTAATTAGTGTTATAATAAATGATATAAAAAACGGATATTTTAAAAATATTACCTTTGACCGAATTGAAGAAATAAAGGAGTAATAATGGAAAATGTTTTAGTTTTAGCTTATTTAGGTGATAGTGTCTATGAAGTTTATATTCGAAAATACTTAATCGATCAAAAAATAAGTAAAGTAAATAATTTACAAAAAGAAGCCATTAAATATGTTAGCGCTAAAGGACAGTGTGAACAAATTAATAAGTTAATCAATAATAATTTTCTAACTAAAGAAGAATTAAACATATTTTATCGTGCGAGAAATCATAAGACCAACTCCCACCCTAAAAACACCGATATTATTACTTATAAATATGCTACTGGTTTTGAAGCAATTATTGGCTACTTATTTTTAAACAACAATACAAAAAGAATTGAAGAAATAATAAAATTTTGTTTGGAGGTGAAATAATGTATGTATATGGTAAAAATGTTGCAAAAGAATTAAATAGTAAAATCGAAAAAGCCTATGTAACAAATAATTTTAAAGATAAAGAATTATTAAAAAAAATTAAAGCCCCAATTGTTTATGTTGATAAAAGAAAACTAGATAAAATGGTCGATGGCGTCCATCAAGGAATCGTTTTAAAAATTGCTGATTACGAATATAAAGATATTAATAATATAAATACCGATATTGTTGTTATCTTAGACCATTTAGAAGATCCTCATAATTTAGGCGCTATTATTAGAACTTGTGAAGCAGCCGGAATCAAAGATATTATTTTACCCAAAGATCGTAGTGTACAAGTCAATAGTACAGTTATGAAAACCAGTGCTGGTTGTTTAGATAAAGTAAATATATATCAAGTAACTAATCTTGTTCAAACCATCAATAATTTAAAAAAACAAGGTTTTTGGATTATTGGAACTGATATGACAGGAACAGATTATAAAGCAATCGACTATCAAGGCAAAATCGCTATTGTCATCGGTAATGAAGGAAACGGCATGAGTCGTTTAGTTAAAGAAACCTGTGATTTTATTGCCTGTATTCCCATGCAAGGTACCGTTAATAGTTTAAATGCTTCAGTGGCTGCGGGAATTATTTTATTCGAAATAAGGAGGTAATATGAATTATAAAAATTTTAATGATTATGAATTACTAGATTACATCTATAGTTGCAATGAAGATGCTAATGAAATCCTTCTTTATAAATATCGTCCCTTAATTGTCAATACCGCCCAAAAATTATTTAAATATTGTACTGGTGGTGTCGACTTAAATGATTTAATTCAAGAAGGAATGTTAGGATTAAATGACGCCATCAATAGTTTTAGAGATGATAAAGAAGCTAATTTTGGAACTTATGCTAGATTATGTATCGAAAGAAGAATTTATAGTCTTGCTAAAAGTACTAGAACCTATAAAAATAAAATCTTAAACGAATCATTTTCCCTTGAAGATGAAGAAGATTTAACTATCGATCGTTTTTTAATGGATAATTCGACTAATCCTGATTCGATGATTTCCGATAATGACTATCAAAACAATATCATTACTAAATTAGAAGAACAATTAACAAGTTTAGAAAAACAAGTTTTAGAACTTAAAAAAAACGACTTTAATTATAAAGAAATAGCTGATATTTTAGACAAAGAACCAAAAGCTATCGACAATGCTTTACAAAGAATAAAAACAAAATTAAAAAACATTATGCGCAATTCATAATGTTTTATTTAACATAAATATTAATCCCATATTTACTATTAGCCATATCAAAAAAAACATAATTTTCGATTGGATTATAAGTTAAATATCCAAAGATGATATAAGTGATAATAATTCCGATAATCCCAATAATATTTTGGTATTTTATTTCTTTAAATTGTAGAAAATAATAACTTAAAACTTGCTCTAAACCAATAATTAAAAACAACAAACCAATACTTATAATCATATTCTCACCAAAATTATTATATATTGGAATAAAAATTGATAAATATAAAATAATAGCTATAACAGGAATTATGAATAGTTGGAAAAGAAAATTGTTAAAAGTGATTTTATTTTTACTCAAAAATAAATAATCGAAGATACCATAAAAAACATAAGAAGTAAAAATCAATTTCATATGTTCCCAAATACTTTCATTAACAGGAGCAAAGATACTAAATAAAGAATTAGGCCAAAAATCATATATAAAATGCAACGGAAAACATAATAAAAAAATTAAAAATAAACCTAGTATTTTTATTGCTTTTAACCCCATAAAACCACATCCTTATTAAATAATATGTGAAAATTTTAAAAAAATATGCCATAAAAAAAGGAAATTGCCAACTTTTGTCGTATATTAATAAATAGAGGAGAAAAATATGAAAACATTGACTGCTGAACAAATTAATGAAATAAGATCTAGTGTCGATATCGTCGATATTGTTTCTAAATATATTCCACTGACGAAAAAAGGGAAAAATTATTTTGGTGTTTGTCCTTTTCATGAAGATAGTGATCCATCTTTAAGTGTCTCGCCAGATAAACAGATTTTTTCTTGTTTTTCTTGTCATACAACCGGCAATGTTTTCACTTTTATTAAAGAATATGAACATATATCATTCATTGAAGCTGTAAAAATGGTCGCCGCTACCGCTGGTATTAACATTGATATTGATACGACAAATAAAAAAACAATTAAAAATCAGGATATTTATAAAATATATGAGATTGGCCAAAAATTTTACTTAAATAATATTAATACTCAATTTGGCAAGCAAGCTAAAGAATATCTTTATAAAAGAGGTATTAATGATGAATTAATTAAAGAATTTGAAATTGGACTAGCTATTAAAAACAGTAAAGCTTTATCAAATCTATTAAGTAAAAAAGATTTCAAAGAAAAAGATCTAATCGATAGTGGATTAATCGTCAAAGATGAACATGGTTTTCACGACTTCTTCTATGATCGAATTATGTTTCCTTTACACGATATTAATAACAAAGTTATCGGTTATAGTGGGCGAATTTACGACAATAGTGATGCGCCTAAATACATCAATAGTAAAGAACATGTTTTATTTAAAAAAGGTGAATTTATCTATAACTATGCTAAAGCTAAAAACGACTGCCGAATGAAAAATACCGTCATTATTATGGAAGGCTTTATGGATGTTATCAGAGCTTATAGCGTCGGAGTAACGAATGTGGTGGCTACTTTAGGAACTGCGTTTACTAAAGAACATGCTAATTTGATTAGAAGATTAGCTAGCAATGTCATCATTTGTTTCGATGGTGATTCAGCCGGAGCCAAAGCCACCATGGCTTGTAGCGATATTTTATTAAATTTCAAAATAATTCCTAAAGTTGTTCGTTTAGAAGATAATTTAGATCCTGATGAATATGTTTTAAAATATGGTAAGGATAAATTTTTAGATAAAATAAACAATCCAATTAGTGTGATGGATTTCAAATTAAATTATTTAAAAAATAACAAAGACATGACGCAAACTGTCGATAAAGCTAAATATGCTACGGAAGTTATTGAACAATTAAATAAAATTGAAGATGATGTTTTAAAAGAAGTAACTTTAAAAAAACTAGCCCAAGAAACAGATTTAGATGTCGAATTTTTAAAAAATAAATTAGATAAAAAATTTTCAAAAGAAGTTATAAAACCAAAAAAAGTAGTTAAAACTAATAAATATAAGTTAGCAGAATTAGGATTACTTTATTATATGTTAAGAAGTGGGGAAGTCATTAAAATGTTCGATAATCGGACGGTCTATTTTCCGACAAAAGAATACCGATTATTAGCTCATGAAATAAGCTATTTTTATAAAAATAATAGCTATATTAATGAAGCGGACTTTCTATCAGATTTAGATGAATCGATGATTAAAGTTGTTGGCGAAGTAGAAGAGTTAGATTTAAAAGAAGAATATACACCGGATTTAATTATCGATTATATTAATGCCATCGAAGAAAAAAATATCGATGATGAAATAAATCGTTTGACAAAATTATTGATTGAGGAAACAGATGAAATAAAAAAAGCTGAAATTGGACAAAAAATAGTCAATTTAAAAGTTAGGGGAGAGAGAAATGTTGGATGAAATAAAAACTTTTGAACAAAGAAAAAATGAATTAGTAAAATTAGGAAAAAAACAAGGATATGTCACTTATGATGATTTAGCGCTAGCTTTAAAAGGATTAGAATTAGATTCCGATTCTTTAGATGATTTATATAATACCTTTAGTGAAAATAATATTCCTGTTGTGTCCGAGGAAGAAACAGATAGTGGTAATGATAAAATCCTATTAGACGATAATACTTTAACTAAAGATTTAAATATTAATGATCCTGTTAGAATGTATTTAAAAGAAATTGGTCAAATTAAATTATTAACAACGGAAGAAGAGTTAGAGTTAGCCGATCGTATCTTAGAAGGTGATGAGGAAGCTAAAACTATTTTAGCCGAAGCTAATTTAAGATTAGTCGTCAGTATTGCTAAAAGATATGTTGGTCGCGGTATGTTATTTTTAGACTTAATTCAAGAAGGAAATATCGGTTTAATGAAAGCCGTTGAAAAATTTGATGTAACAAAAGGTTATAAATTTTCAACCTATGCAACTTGGTGGATTAGACAAGCTATCACCAGAGCCATCGCCGATCAAGCAAGAACGATTCGGGTTCCTGTTCATATGGTCGAAACAATCAACAAACTAGCTAGAATTCAAAGACAATTAACATTAGAATTAAACCGTGAACCGACCGAGGAAGAACTAGCTAAAAAAATGAATACTTCCGTTGATAAAATAAGAGAAATTTATAAAATAAGTCAAGAACCAGTTAGCTTAGAAACACCAATTGGTGAAGAAGATGATTCTCACTTAGGTGATTTTATTAAAGATGAACACAATATGAGTCCTGAAGAATATGCCACTAATGAAATGTTAAAAGATGAAATCAGTGATATTTTATTAACTTTAACTGAAAGAGAAGAGAAAGTTATCAGATTAAGATTTGGTCTTGAAGATGGTAAAGCGCGTACTTTAGAAGAAGTTGGTCAAATTTTTGGAGTAACACGAGAAAGAATTAGACAAATTGAAGCTAAAGCTTTAAGAAAACTAAGACATCCTTCTCGCTCTAGGAAGTTAAGAGATTATTTAGATAATTAATTTGACAAATTTAATTATTTTAGATAAAATGAGTGTACTGTAAACACAAAGGGAGAAAAGTTATGAGTAGTTTAAAAGAAGATTATAGTTTGAAACTAGAAACCTTAATTGGTATTTTTACCGTCGATAAAGGGAAAATTAAAATCTTGATGATGCGAAAAAAAGCAGAACCATATAAAGGTTATTGGATTTTACCAGGCGAGATGTTAAACATAAAAGAAACTTTAGAAGATAATATTACTAATGTTGTTTGTGAAAAATTAGGCTTACCAACTATGTATATTGAACAATGTTATACTTTTAGTAATTTAAATCGTCATTTAGAAGAGCGAGTTTTAGCTACTGCTTTTATTGGTTTAATTGATAATATTACTTTAGTTTTAAAAAAACAAGAACGTGACGATATCGAATTAGAATGGTTTGACATTAATTCCCTTCCTAAAACTGGTTATGACCATGACAAAATAATTCATAAATTAATAGCTTATTTTAAAAAAAGAATTATCAATAGCAATATTTTAAAAATATTATTTCCAAGTGATTTTACCTTACCGGAATTACAAAAAATATATGAACAAATTTTAAATGTTAATATCGATCGTCGAAATTTTCGCAAAAAATTAATTAATTTGGGATATGTTGTCGATACTGGTGATGTCAATGAAGGTTATATGGGAAGACCAGCTAAACTATATCGCTTTAATGATGAGTTAGAAAGTAGGAATCTATTTTAATGAATCGTTTTAAATTAAATAATCGGGGGTGGGGACTACAAGTGATGATTGCTAGTATTTTAGTTTTAATGTTAGGTTTGGTCATCGTAGCTATTTTAATTCAACAAACATTTGGTGATGTTTTTGATCCAATCGATGAAAATAATCCTAGTAGTGGCATTAATCGTCCTAATGAACAACCAGAAGAATCTGAAACTTATGATGATTTAGAAGACTTAGTTTTAGAAGCTACTAAAAAATATCAACAAGAATATTATTCCGATATTTTAGACGGTGAAATAATAAGTGTTACTATAAAACGATTGATTAATGAAAAATTAATTGATGAAGTTAATGATGTTGAGGATGGTTCACCTTGTACCGGTTATGGAATATTTACTTTAAAAGATGGTGAAATAACTTATAACGCTTATTTAAATTGTAACAATTACCAAACAACCGGCTATAATACAATATATGATAATTAACTCTAATTTAGAGTTTTTTTCTTGACAAAAGTAGTTACATATGTTACCATGTTATTACACGAGGTGATTGGCATTGATTGGTGAAAAAGTTAAATTATTATCATTGATGAAAACAAAAATTTGTAAAAAAGAAAGGGAATTTAAAGTACGCAACGATCGCGATTATTTAATCGATCTATTAGAAATAGGTCTCAGTGTTGAGGAGGCATGGCAACAAATTTTAGAATTAAATATAAATTTTTATATTAACGATTCTAAACCAAGTTATCATAAAAGTCCAAATAGTTTGACTTTTAAAAAGAATATAAATGGGATTAATGTATACATTAAATTAGTCTTAGAAGATGAAAAAGTAGTTTGTTGGTCTTTTCACAAAGACGAAAGGGGATAAGATAATATGAAATGTAATTGTCAAAACACACAAATAATTTTATATCATCATAAATATTTAATTAAGGGAAAAGAAATCGAATTTGATCATAAACGAAGAGTTTGTAAAGACTGTGGCAGTTTAGTTTACGATGAAAACTTAGATGAAGCCGCAAGTAAAGAAGCCATTCGAATCTATAATTTGAATTATGGTATTACCAAAGAAGAAATAAAAGAAATAAGAAAAAATTACGATTTATCTTTAGAATTATTTGCTAAAATAATCGGTTGTGCTAAAAAAACCCTAATTAGTTATGAACAAGGAACATCGATACCTAATGATAATTATTTAATTATTTTAAAAACCTTACAAAAAAATCCTAATTTATTAAAAGATATAATCGAATCTAATCCAGAACGTTTTAGCATTGAAGAAATGGAAAAAATTAAAAATAAATTACATCGTTTATATGGTAATCATTTTTTAACTATCAATTTTTTAGAAGAAAATGAGCCATCATTATATAATGGTTATACTAAATTTTCTTTTCAAAAATTCAAAGATGTTGTTAGTTATTTAGCAACTCTAGCAATTGGTAAAACAAAGTTAATGAAAGAACTTTTTTATATAGATTTCCTCTATTATAAAAATTATGGAAGTTCTTTAACTGGTATGTCATATGTTAAATTACCTCATGGACCAGTTCCTGATAATTATGAGATATTATTGGAAATATTAAATGATAATAATTTTATTGAAATTACAAGTACTTTAAAAGGAAATTATGAAGAAAATACTATTGTTTCGGTAAATAAAGATATTAATTTATCTAAAGAAGAAAAAAAGATAATAAATGAGATTGTTAATTATTTTGCTTCTTATACTGGGTCACAAATAGCCGATTATTCTCATCAAGAAAATGCTTGGAAATTACCAGAATTTAACAAGTTAATTAGTTATGAATATGCCTTTGATATAGAATTAGGTAAAAAAAATGCTTGACAAACATATACTAAAAATGGTAATATTATACTGCATTTAATTTGGATTTGCTTAACGCAAGTCTATAATTAATATAAAAAATGAAACACCTGGAAGTGTGTAAAAGAAGGGAGGACAACAATGCCTACAATTAACCAATTAGTTAGAAAAAATCGTAAAAACAAAACGCGAAAGAGTAAATCACCAGTTTTAAATATCGGTTTTAACAGCAAAGATAAAAAAAGAACAAACCAAAATTCACCGCAAAAACGTGGTGTTTGTACTCGTGTTGGGACAATGGCACCTAAAAAACCAAACTCTGCGTTACGTAAATATGCCCGTGTAAGATTATCTAACGGTATGGAAGTGACAGCTTATATACCAGGAGAAGGACATAATTTACAAGAACACTCAGTAGTTTTAATTCGTGGCGGTCGTGTTAAAGACTTAATCGGTGTTAGATATCACATTATTCGTGGTACTATGGATACGGCTGGAATCGAAAAACGTCGTCAAGGA
>CALVVP010000035.1 GCA_944363895.1 uncultured Bacilli bacterium
TTTTGGTCGCTCCTCAGCGTTGCCATATCCGTTCAAGTGATGGAAATATTATATAACATTATAAAATTGCTTTTAAAGACTAAGTTCCCATATTGATTTTTGCGGGAACTTACAACTTTATTTAAAGCTATTTACTAAAGAATTGATTAAAATTAATATTTATAGTATAATATTAATGTTAGGAGTGAAGGTATGGAATTTATAAAAAAACATAAAGCCCAGTTTATTGTTGGCGTTGTATGCTTAATATTGTTACTATTGGCTTTTTTTGCTGTTTATCGTATGTTTTATCCAAGCAGCAGTAAAAGTGTTTATGGTGATCGACTAGAAAATGCTCCGGAAATCGATAATGCGGTTATTGAAAAAATTAAAAATGAAATTATTGATTCAGATTTGGCATTAGAAGTAAGTTATGAAACAAAAGTTGTTACAATGAAATTTTTTATCGATGTTAAAGCCGATACTAAATTAGAAGAAGCTAAACAATTATCGGAAATAGTTTTAAACAATCTAAGTACTAAAATTATTGATTTTTATGATATTGAAATTTTCTTTACTGATCCAAGTGGGGAAAATACAAATTATCCATTAATCGGTTATCACTCAAAGAAAGCCGAAGAATTTAGTTGGGTTGATAATGTTACTGAAGGTGACGATAATGAAGAATAAAAAAGTAATAATTAGTATTATTGTTGTAGTTTTATTGCTATTAATATCATTTTTTGTTTATTATTTTTTAACGCGTGAGGATAAAGTAACATCTTTAAATTTATTTGAAAAACAATGGATTGAAAGTAATCGAAATAATGTTATCGATATGTCAATTGTCGATAGTATTCCTGTTTTAAGTTATAATGGTGAGGGAATTATTGTTGATTTTTTAGATTCGTTAAATGAAGAAACTAGTCTTTCATTTAATAAAGTATCTTATAAATTAGGTGATGAAATAAAATCTGAATATGCCTTTAAATTAGTAGATAACTTAGAAGATAATCAGATTTTAATTTATGAGGATAATTATGTTTTAGTAACTAAAGATCAAACTTTTTTAAGTATCGCCGATTTAGAAGGTTTAACGATCGGCGTATTAAATGAAAATTTAAATAATATTAATAATTATTTGTATAATGCCGATGTTAGTTACAAAACATTTGCTAGTAATGATGAACTTATTAATGAATTCAATAATAGTGAGACAGAATTAGATGCGATTGTTTTATTAAAAACAACTGATTTAAAACAGTTGATCGATAATAATTATAAAATTGCTTTTAATATCAGCGACTATAAAAAATATTATGTTTTAGCTTTAGGTAGTACTGAAAGATTGAATGCGATTTTAACTAAATATTATGAACGATGGTCTAGTTTAAATTATGAAGATTCTTATAATAAATATTTATCGAAAAATTACTTTAATTTTAAAGGGATTAACGACGAAGAAACTGTTAAGTTTAGAAGTAAAAGATACAATTATGGATTTATCGAAAATGCTCCTTTTGACACATTGTTGGAAAATCGGTTGGCAGGGATAAATCATCAATTATTATCTAGTTTTTCGGAATTAACTAATGCGGAAATATCTTATCGTGAATTTAATAGTATGACTGATTTATTAAATGCTTTTAATAGTAATCAAATTGATTTATTTTATGGCATCAATAGTTCAATTGATTATGCGTTAGATGTTTATGAAACTGTGCCTGTTTATGAAAATAATTTAATGATTTTAAAACATTCTTCTAATGAGACAATCATCAATTCAATTAAATCTTTGGAAACAGTTACTTGTTTAGAAAATAGTATAATAGCTAAGTATTTTACCGATAATAATATTAATATCAAAACTTATGCTAATATGCAAGAACTAATTAATAACATCGATGAAAATAGTATTATTGCGCTTGATGTTTATAATTATAATTATTATTCTTCGGAGTTAAAAAATTATATTATTGCTTATCAGTTTAGTGACGATAATTATTCATTTATCGCTCGAGATATTGAAGATAATAGAATTTTTAATGAATTTTTAGATTTTTATATTAGGTTTAATGATACCCAAAGTTTTGTTACTAGTGGGTTGGGGGAATTATTGTTAATTAATAAAACACCAATTATTTTGAAAAATATTGCCGTTATTTTAGGTAGCATTGTTGGTGTATTGTTAATAGTTCTAGCTATTATTAAACTTAAACCCAAAAAGGGTCATTTAAATTTATCGAAAGAAGATAAGTTAAGATATATCGACGAATTAACTTTATTAAAAAATCGAAATTATTTAAATGTTTCAATTGAAAAATGGGATAATAGTGATATTTATCCACAGACAATTATTATTGTTGATTTAAATAATATTGCTTATATTAACGATAACTATGGTCATGCTGAAGGCGATGAAGTAATTAAACAAGCGGCCAATATTTTGATTGTTAACCAGATGGAAAATAGTGAAATTATTAGAACTAATGGTAATGAATTTTTAATTTATTTAGTTGGTTATGAGGAAAAACAAGTTATCACTTATATGCGCAAATTAGGGAAAGAATTAAAAGAATTAAAGCATGGTTTTGGTGCGGCAATTGGTTATAGTATGATCAATGATGCAATTAAAACTATCGATGATGCAATTAATGAAGCAACTTTAGATATGCGCAATAACAAAGAGGAAATAAGAGATTGAAAAAGTTTTTAGCTGATTTATGGCAAGTGATTAGATTACCAGAAATGTTAATTTTACCTGGTAATCTTGCTTTTTTTCTAATTCTTTCTTTAGCGCCTATTCTAACTCTTTTCGGTATGATTGCTTCTAGTTTATCTTTATCGACTTCTAGTATAACTAATGCTTTAGGTAATATTGTGCCTAGTGGCGTCATGGATATCTTATTACCCTTTTTCAACAGTGGTTTAAGTTTTTCTAATTTTGTTTTCATTTTTGTCGGCTTTTTTGTGGCTAGTAATGGACCGGATAGTTTAATTACTGCTTCAAATATTTTATATAAAAATAAACCTAAAAATTATATATATCGCCGAATTAAAGCTATATTTATGACTTTTTGGTTACTTCTTTTATTAGTTTTTGCTTTACTTGTGATGGCTTTTGGTAGTTTTATTTTAAATAATGTTTTAACTTTTGGTGTTATTGGTAAATTTATTTCTAATAATTATGTTATTATTACAATTGTTAAAGTCTTAATTACTTTTGTTATTATTTTCTTTGTTATTAAAATTTTATATACAATGGCTCCTGATCAAAAAATCAAAAGTAAATATGTTAATTATGGTGCTTTATTTGCTACTTTATCAATTATGATTTTAACTGGTGGTTATTCATTTTATGTGACTAATATTGCTAATTATGATATTATTTATGGTAGTTTAGCTAACATAGCTATTTTGATGTTATTAGTTTATTTTATTTCTTATATTATTGTTTTAGGAATTGCGATTAATCATAATTATTATGCCAATGAAATGAATAGAATTAAATAAAATGTTTATAATAACTAATGAATATATATATTCAAAACCACAGACTACTTTTAGTACCGAGGAAGTTTCATTTGTGAACTTATAAGTATTGTTTGTGAATGTAGCTTTATGCTACATTTTTTATGTTGTAAATTTTTTTAATTTTTGCTATAATTTTTATAGTAAAGAAGGTGTCTAAATTGAATAATAAAGGATTTGCAGTTAGTGGAATAATTTATTCAATTTTAATCTTATTTTTGGTATTTTAAGTATATTAGGAAGTCGTAAATTAATATTAGATAAGTTTAAAAATGATGTTATGAATGAATTAAATGATGAAGTATTTGAACTTTTTTACCGTGATCGAAGTGGTGCGAATCGACCAGAATTATTAGATAATATGATTCCGATTAAATATGATGGCACTAATTGGATTTATGCTGATATATATGAACAATGGTATGATTATGATAATCAAGAATAGGCCAATGCGGTTGTCTTAAATAGTGATGTAAGTAAGAATGTAGGCGATATAATTACTGAAGATGAAGTAGCTTTGTGGTATGTGTGGATACCAAGATATAAATATCAGTTGTTTAACGCTAATAATGGTAGTGCCCCCGAACAATTAATCAATATCGAATTTGAAAATGGTACTGAAACAACTGGTACGGTATCATGTACTGACGCTGTAAGTGGTTCAGGAAGTAGCAGTGAAACATGTACTAATGCCACTAATGGTAATTGGTATACGCATCCTGCATTTACCTTTGGTGATAAAGAATTAACTGGTTTTTGGGTTGGCAAATTTGAGGTGAGTGGAAGTACCAGCGCCATAACAATTAAACCTAATGTTAGTATTTTGAGAGATACAACTGTATCAGCATATTTAACAGCAATCCAAAATATGAGTACTACTTATAGTTTAAATGGTGATTCACATATGATTAAAAATATGGAATGGGGAGCCGTAGCCTATTTAAAACAAAGTAAATATGGTTTAGGAACAATTGACATAGGAATGAATAATAATAGTAATTTTATAACAGGGTGTGGAGCAGCATCAGGAAGTTCATCAAGTAGTAGTTGTAGTGCCTATAATACAGCCAATGGAATGTTAGCGAGTACAACTGGAAATATCTATGGAGTATATGATATGTCAGGCGGAATTTGGGAATATGCGATGGGCAATATGGTCAATAGTAGTGGTGCATTTTATTCGGGCAGTGCCGGATTTAGTAGTGCGCCAGATGCGAAGTATTATGATAAATATACATATAGTACAGATTATGGTGCTCATGGCCGAGGAAAATTAGGTGACGCCACCAAAGAAACCTTATCAACCTTTGGAAGTTATACAGGAGGATGGTATAGTGATTACGCTTACTTCGTCTCTAATAATCCATGGTTTATACGTGGTGGCTACTATAGCAGTGGAGTTGGTGCGGGCGTCTTTCACTTTGACCGAAGTACTGGTGCTAACAGCAGCATTCTCAGTACGCGCGCCATTCTCACTCCGTAAATTTTAATATAAAACTAGTAAATTATTTAAAATAAATTTTATTAGTTTTTTCTTTGCAAAATTATATTAAAAAT
This sequence comes from uncultured Bacilli bacterium, assembly GCA_944363895.1. Taxonomy (GTDB): domain Bacteria; phylum Bacillota_I; class Bacilli_A; order RF39; family UBA660; genus Faecisoma. The sequence continues at coordinate 5,068 of CALVVP010000035.1, forward strand.
CTATATTTTTATTGTTTTTTATTCATAATCGATGTATAATTTAATTAGAAGAATAGGT
>CALVVP010000036.1 GCA_944363895.1 uncultured Bacilli bacterium
CGATCAGCCTCTCAGCTCGGATATGCATCGTTGCCTTGGTGAGCCATTACCTCACCAACTAGCTAATACACCGCAAGCTCATCTCAAAGTGAAGCCGAAGCTCCTTTTAGCATATCTAGTTATCTAAATATGAATTATCCGGTATTAGCGTTCGTTTCCGAACGTTATCCCAGTCTCTGAGGTAGATTACCCACGTGTTACTCACCCGTCTGCCACTAAAGGGAAAATCCAAATCAAATTAAATCCAGAATTGTGCAAGCACGCAACTTTCATCAATTATCAATGGGCCCTTCCGTTCGACTTGCATGTCTTAGGCATGCCGCCAGCGTTCATCCTGAGCCAGGATCAAACTCTCCAAAAAAAAATAATTTTTTTAAAGTTAAATTAGTTTTTTATCCTGACTAATTATGAAATTGACATTTTGCTCAGTTTTCAAAGATCATTCTCACACCAATCCGTGGTGCGGTAAATATAATATATCAAATCTAATTTAACAAGTCAAGCTTTTTTTTACATTTTTTAATTTTTTTTAAGAAAATGTAAAATTGTGTCAACTTAAGATTAGAATATATTAATTTTATCAGTTTTTATAAGGCTTCCTTTCGAAAGCCACTATAATATACCAAATTAAAAAATGTTTGTCAATACTTTTTTTTATTTTTTTCTTCTTTTTTATTATATTCATCACTTTACAAAAAATTACTGTTTTTTTCTTCTTCTTTTATTTTGAAATATTCTTGACAATAAAAATTGTTGCGACCACTATCAAACATTATTTCTTTAGCTTTATAAAGACTTATTAGTTCATCTAAACCATTATTAATAACTTTATCTAAATCATCACTATAATTCATAATTCTTTTGTGATATAAATACTCTAATTTATCCAATATTTTAAATTCACCGCTGGGAAAAATTCTCAAATCTAAATCATAATCAATATATTTAATAGTGTTTTCTTCGATTATGAATGGTGTTGCAATATTACAATAATAATATATGCCATCCTTTTTTAATTGTGATATTATATTAAACCATTTATCTTTAAAAAAATACATAACTGCTGGCTCTTTAGTTTTCCACCAAGTTCCTTGCGATTCTATTACTTTTGTTTTAAAATTACCAAATACAATATAATCTTTTCTTATATCTAATACTATTGCTTCATCCCAAGCACGATGAACTTTACCATTATGCTTATAACATTGTATTTGAAACTTATCTCCTATACAGATATTTTTCATACATTACCTCTTCCTTAATTCCATTATACAACATTTAATATAAAAAAGGAAGAATTAATTTTCTTCCTTCAAATAGTTAATAGCAGCTTGCAATTGATTATCATTTTCGCTAGTTGGATTATTATAATAGTCTTCCGTTAATGAAACTTCTAAATCAGGAGTAATGCCATTACTATCGATCCAATTACCATTTGATGTTAACCATTTCATCGTTGTAACTTTATATTCACCAATTCCTTCGACTTTTCTAAGGGTTTGAACAGTACCTTTTCCGAAACTAGTATTACCCACAATATAAGCATTTAATTGTTCTCTTAAAGCACTAGCCATAACTTCACTAGCTGAAGCACTTCCTAAATCTTGTAAAACAACGATTTTATAATCTTTATCTTTAGTACCTGTCGAATAAATTTTTTCGATACCATCACTATCTTCTGTCTGATAAATAACATGGGTATCGTTCATAAATAAACTAAGCATATTTTTAACCGTTGTCAAATGACCGCCGCCATTACCGCGTAAATCGATAATTAAACTTTGCATATTTTGATTTTCAAGATTAGTTAAAGCTGTTTGAAATTGCTCATCAGTATTTTCAGCAAAAATACTAACTTGAATATAGCCAATATTACCGTCTAACATTTCTGAAGTAACTGATTTAATAATTACATTTTCTTTTTTTAAATTAAATTGCAATTCTTCACCATCGCGAATTATTGTTAAATTTATATTGTCTAAATCAGCTATTTTATCGACTAATACCGAATCATCTTGGCCAGTTAAATCCTCACCATTAAGTTTAGCGACTATATCACCAACTTTTATTCCCACTTTATAAGCTGGACTATCATTATAAACAGTTGCAATAACAATATTGCCATCACTATTATTTAATACTCCAATGCCTAATCCTTCATATTCCCCTTTTAAAGAGATACTATTATTATTTGACCCATTATCGATAAAACCAGAATAATTATCAATCGTCGATAACATTCCTTCGATTGCATTACTTATTAATTTTGATTCATCAACTTCTCCATAATAGTTTTCTAAAATATAGTTGTATTCTTCGATAAATTCTCTCAATTCTTTATTTACAGTGACATAATTGTCATCTAGGCTTTTATTTCCTTTTAGTCCAATAAAATATCCTAATAAAGAAAAGATTAATGAAATAATAATCAATAATAAAACATATTCAAAAATACCAAACTTTGTTTTTTCTTTAGTTTCTTTTACTTCTTCTATTGACTGTTCCGGCTTTGTTTCATTAATTAACATTTCTTCTATTTTATTGTCAATTTGTTCAAGTTCTACTTTTTTAACTGTTTTTTTCTTAGATGCATTAGTTTTAGTATTACTTTTTTTTGATGTTGTAGATTTAGTCGTTTTAGTACCTGTCGTCTTTCTAGGTGTTTTCTTTGTTTCTTTTTTTACTTCATCTTTTTTTTCAATCTTTTTATTTGCCATAATCAACCATCCTCACCTTAATAATATATCACAATTTGTTTAAAAATACTATTATTAATTTAAAATTTGACATTTACTTTTCTAACAAAAACTCGATACATTCGTACCAAGTTTATCTAACACGAACTCTTAGGCTCGAATTTTTCTATATGGTGACCTGTATGGGATTTGAACCCATGAATGTAACCTTGAGAGGGTTATGTGTTGACCATTTCACCAACAGGCCAATTAGAAACAAATTATTCATCTGTTTCTTCAGTTTTAGAAATCTCTTCTAAATATTCCACTAATTTATCATCTTCATAAGATTCTTCAATTACACCATCTTTAACTTTTAATAAAGTTGAACTTTTTATTTTTAAATCACTGATATCATCAATATTCAAATTCGACTCATCAGCTTTAAAGCCTTGATTAATCGGATTATTTAATTGTGATGTGTAAATTCTGATTGCGTCTTCTTTTCGACTATAAAGTTGTAAATAAACTTCATAAAGACCAATATCATAATCTTCACTATCATAAATCATGACATAATATTCATCATTGGGTTGTTTTAAAGAATTACCAATTAATATTTCATCATATTGAATAGTTGCCGATTCTTCCGGTGTTTCTTCTTCTGTTCTTTTATTTATTAAAATCGTTATACCGTAAAAAGCAAAAGCAATTAAAGTGACGATTACAACTAATTTAATTAATTTAGAAATTTCTGTATCATTATTATATTCGACTTTTTTAATATTCTTTTTCTTACTATTTGCCATTTGACTCACCGTTTAAATTATATCATAGAAAAAAGAAAAAGGAAACATTTTTTTTATGTTTCACCAATGTTTCACTATTTTCCAACAGTCATTGTATTAATCGAATTGGCAACTTCTAATAACTCTTGACTATCTAATATATCAGATACGACATAAAATTCCACACCATTGCTAACCCATGTAACAGAATTATCCGATAAAGCGCCAACTGTATCAGTGACAATATAAGGTTCACCATACATCGGAATCGTCAATAATTCTTCAGCTGCTTGTGCCGTTTCTTGAACGATGGTAAATGGACTTTCACCACTAAAAGTTAAAATTATTCTTTCGCCAGTTTCCGTCGTTACTTTTTCTTGGCCTGATAATTGAGTATTTTCTGGTATATACATCGGATAAATAATTGAATCTAATGTGCTATTGGTTGTCTCGATACTAGCATTTTGCATATTTCCTTGTAATGTGAAATAATTTTCATCATATGTCGCATTATAATCAACACTATTAAATTTCATTTGCATTTGAATTTCATCTTGATCATTTAAAATGACTACCGATTTAGGATTTAAATCTTTGTCAAAAGTAATTTTTTGTTTAGTTAATTCATTATTATTTGAATAATTTACTTTAGTTGTAAAGACATATGTATCATCGATTTCTTCAAATATTTTTTCACTATCATCTTCAATATCTTTTAAAATTGTCTGTAATATATAACTTTGCGAATTGTTATAAGGCCATTCACTTTGAAATTTAAAACTTTTATTTAAAGATGGCGTCAAAACATAAACTCCTTCAGTATTTTTTAAAATTATTTGTTCATGATTATTAGTTTTATTTTTTAAACTTACTCTAAAATTGTCATCCTTTTGATAAGCAACTTCAACATCATATAAATAACTATCTTCATTATTAATAATTTCTAATTCACCATTTAAATAATATCCATTAGCTTTATCAATTTTTTTATTTAAATCTTTAATAATATCTTTTTCGCCATATTTACCACATCCAACCAAGACAAAACAACACAAACAAGTTAATAATAACCATTTTTTCACTTTCTCACTCCTGTTCAATTAATTATATTTATTCTTTTTTTAAAAAATGTATATTTTTTTTAATTTTGGTAAAAATACTTGTGATTAATAGAAAGGAATGATTTGATTGGAAACTTTACAAAAAGTGTGTTTAGTTTTTACTATTATTGGAGCAATTGTATGGGGATTAATCGGATTATTTGATTTTAATTTAGTTGCCTATATTTTTGGTGAAGGTTCAATTATTGCTCGTATTATCTATACAATTGTAGGAATTACAGGCTTAATCAATATTGGTATTTTATTTAATCGTATTGAAGATTAAAAAAGCTATTGGAAATTGCCCAATAGTTTTTTACTTTTCATAAATTCTAACATTCATTTTTAAAACTGAAGGTAAGTATTCGACTCGTGGATCACTACCACTGACAATTATTGATACCTCATGAGTTCCTACACCTAAGCCTTTTAAATCAACATAGACATTAATATCTTCGGCTGTGATGTTGTTAACTATATCAGTAACTCCTTTTAATTTAACCGTGACACTGTCGAAATCAATTGGCGTAACCCCATAGTTACTACCGATGTTGATTTGTGATATACTAACATTTTCGATATCAACATTGCTTATGTCATTACTTAATCTAACATCGACAGTTACGCTATCGATACTCATAAACTTGACCCCACTCGGTCTTTCTAAATTAACTTTAAATTGTGTGTCTTCTGATAAACCTTCGACATTAATATAAGCTGGTAAATATTCGATTGTCGATAAAACATCACTTGGTCCATATAAAGTAACCATTGTATTTTCATTGTTATTGACAATCAAATTACTAATACCCATATTATAGACAACACTACCAGTTGGAATAACTTGAATAGGTACTTGTTTACTAGGTGAATCAATTAACAATTCGACATCGACACGGGCTGGGCTAATCTCAACATCGACGACATTTCCTGCTTCATCGTAAGCTCTTAAAGGAGCTGATACGACAATTTTTTCGCCTAATTCGAAATTTGGTAGAGAATTGATATCGACTAAAGCCTTAACGGTAGCTACTTTATCGACGTTATATGAAGCACCTTTAATAACCGTAGAATCCGTTGTCGCATTAACTTCATCGATAATATATCTTGCATCTAGTGAATCTTGATTTAATAGATCGACCGATAAAGTTTTAGTAGCAGAAACTTTTTCATAAATAACAACAGTTGCTACTGACGGATTAACACTATATCTTATATTTTCACTTAATTGATCATATTTAATATCAACTTTGTGAGTTCCTGGTTTTAAGCCCCAAAGATCGATAACCACTTCGTTAGTTGGAGATTGTTTAGCGATATATAAATCCGCTTTATTGCCAATTAAAGTTATATCGACACTTTCTGGTATACCTTCAACAACATAGTTATCTTCGTCATATGAAACAGCAACCTGATCGATTGTCAAAACTTCCGCTGAGCTTTCAGAATAAGTTAAAATTCTTTGATCGATAACGATAAAAATCGAAATAGCCAAAATTAAAGAAATAAACAACAAAGTATTCGTATGAGAGAGCCAATTTTCAAATTTTTTACCTGGTTTTTTAAATTTTTTATTAATCATTAAAACTAATTTACTAATTGGCATTACGATTAATTTATCGATTATTCTTGAAAAAAAGGAAATAATATTTTTAAATATTTTCGCTACTGTTTTCATTCTTTATATCTTCCTCCTCGACAAAAACTTCTTTTTTAGGTCTTAATTCTTCTAATAAACGAAGTTTTACTTCATCTAAAGTTAAATTATAATATAGTTCACCATCGATAGCTAAAGATAAACGGCCAGTTTCTTCAGATACTACTATAGCGATACAATCACTAACTTCTGAAATTCCTAAAGCAGCGCGATGACGAGTACCTAATCTTTTACTAATTTTTAAACTATCGCTAGTAGGGAAAACAGCACCCGCACTGGTAATTTTATCACCTTGAATGATTAATCCACCATCATGTAATGGATTATTTGGGAAGAATATCGAAATCAATAAATCCGAAGAAATATCGGCATAAATCTTTTTAGATTTTTCGATATAATCATTTAAACTGTTATCACGCTCTAAAACGATTAAAGCACCAATTGATTGTTTTCTTAAATAATCCAAAGCATTAGTAATCTCATAAACCATTTTTTCTCTTTCATCGACAGTTAATACTTTATGGCGACCGAGTAATTGACTACGTCCTAAATGTTCTAAGACACTTCTTATTTCTGGTTGGAAAACAATAATTAAAGCTAAAGGTCCCCATTCAATTACATAATCTAATAAGAATCCAATCGTGACTAATCCTAATAAATCACTAATTATTTTTAAGCCAATAATAATCAAAATGCCCTTAAATAATAAAACCATTTTGACATTTTTTCTAAGACTTTTTAAAATATAATAAAGTGCGAACCACACTATTAAAACATCAATAAAATTTTTAATTAAATCAATAATACTATTAAATGTCATTTTTGCCTCCTTTATAAATTATATCATAAAATTATTATTAAGTTAAAAAAAGTGACTTTTAGTCACTTTTATACCCAACCAAATAAACTTGAAATTTGTGGTAAGAAAATAATAAATAGCAACATAATAGCAAAAATTATACCAATAAATATGTAAGCATTTTTATTACTTGTCTTTTTTACTTCTTGGTTGACTTCTTGTTTAGGAGCTTCAAACGGACTATATTGTGTCGTATGGGATAAAGCTTCTTCCATTGCCTCATCTTTATTTAAATTAGCAACCGCACTCATGGGATCGACATTATTAGTACTTGGTTGTGGAGTTTGTGTTGTTTCAGCTGGAGTCGGAACTACAGTTTGACTAACATTTTGAGCCACAGGAGCAGGTTCCGGTGTCGGATTAATTGGTTGATTAGGCATTGATGAAACGGTTGTTGGTGTAACTGGTTCAGTTTGTCCAGTTGGCATTTGATTAACATTTGGTTGTGGAGTAACAGGGACATTAGGCTGAACATTGTTATTTATATTATTAACTTCATTATTCATATTTTTACCTCCATTTATTATAAGTCTATTATATCAAAAAAAATAGTAAAAGAAAATACTATTTTTTAATTTTGTCTAAAAATTCTTCTTCATGCCAAATAGGAATACCTAATTTTATCGCATTGTTATATTTACTACCAGGATTTTCTCCTACTATTACGATACTAGTCTTTGGACTGACACTACCACTGACATTTCCGCCTAATTCTTCAATTTTTTCTTTAGCTTCATTCCTTGTAATACTGCTTAATGTTCCCGTTAAAACGAAGGTTTTGTTATTAAACTCTTCATTGACATTAGTTTGACCTAAATATGTCATATTTAAACCGTATCCTTTTAACTTTTCAATTATTTCTTGATTACTACTAAAATATTCAACAACACTTTTCGCAATCGCTTCACCAATATCTTTAATATTTAATAATTCTTCATAATTTGCCTGCATTAAATTATCGATATTGTGATAATATTTAGCTAAAATTTTAGCGGTTTTACTGCCGACATATCTTATCCCTAAGCCAAATAATAATCTTTCTAAAGAGTTATTTTTACTATTTTCGATACTATCTAATAAATTATTAATGCTTTTACTGCCAAAACCTTCTAATTCCATCAATTCTTCTTTGTATTTATATAATTCATAAAAATCTAAAATACTTTTTAAATATCCCATATTATAAAAATCTTCGACTATTCTTTCGCCAAATCCTTCGATATACATCGCATCGCGACTGACAAAATGAATTAGATTCTCGATTTTTTTCTTATCACATTGGTCGTTGACACAGTAATAAGCGGTATCCTTTTTTTCTAATTTAGTATGACAAATAGGACATGTATCAGTCATTTTAAAAGCAATTTCGGTTCCGTTACGTCTTTCTTTTTTAACGCTAACTACTTCTGGAATTACATCACCAGCTTTACGGATTGAGACAATATCACCTATTTTTATATGTTTTGACAAGACATAGTCTTCATTGTGTAAAGTGGCTCTCGAAATGACTGAACCCATTAATCTCACCGGTTCTAAAACAGCATTAGGGGTTACTTGACCGGTTCTACCAACTGTAAAAATAATATCTTTTAATTTAGTTAACACTTCTAAAGCTGGAAATTTATAAGCTGTTGCCCATTTAGGATATTTACTAGTAAACCCTAATTTAGCTTGTTGTGCAAAATCATTGGTTTTTATTACAATACCATCTATTTCATAAGGTAGAGTATCTCTTTTTTTGGTCCATTTATGAATATATTTTAAAACTTGATTGATATTTTCTACTAATTCAATATTCGGGTTAATATTAAAACCTAAATCTTTCATAAATTGTAAAGATTCATAATGGGTTTTTATACCAAAATCTTCAGGATTCGGTAAATGATATATGAAACAATCTAAGTTTCTTGAAGCAGCAATTTTGCTATCTAATTGACGAACACTCCCAGCTGCTGCATTACGGGGGTTGGCTAGTAATTCTTCACCATTAGCTTTTCTTATTTCGTTTAATTTATTGAAACTTTTTTTACTCATATATATTTCGCCACGAACTTCGATATCTAATGGTTTACTTAAAACTAAAGGAATAGTTTTAATTGTTTTAACATTATGCGTAATATCTTCCCCTGTTACACCATCACCACGAGTCGCCCCTCTTACTAGTTTGCCTGATTTATATAATAACGATACTGATAAGCCATCTATTTTTAATTCACAAACATAGTTAGGGGTTACTTCTTTTTTTATTTTTTCATCAAAACTTCTTACTTCTTCTTCGTTAAAAACATTACTTAATGATAACATTGGCTTTTCATGAACTATTTTTTTAAATTCACTTATTACTTCATTACCTACTCTTTTGGTTGGTGAATCATCGCGAACCCATTCGGGATGAAGGGATTCAATTTTGATTAATTCTTGCATATAACGATCATATTCTTGGTCAGTTAAAGTGGGATTATCCAAAACATAATATTCATAGTTAGCTTTATTTATTAAATCGATAATTTCATTCATTCTATCCATCTTAATCACCATATATAGTATATCAAAAATAACTAATTATTAAAAGATAAATGTTTAAAAAAATCAAAATAAAACCCTTTATTTCTAAAGGGATTATTTATAAAATGGTGTCCCGTACAGAACTCGAATCTGTGACCCTTTGATTAAAAGTCAAATGCTCTACCTACTGAGCTAACGGGACATAAATAATGGCTGCCTCGGCTAGATTCGAACTAGCGCATGCCACAGTCAAAGTGTGGTGCCTTACCGCTTGGCTACGAGGCAATCTAACCTAATACATAAGTGGTGGAGAGAGGTGGAGTCGAACCACCGAACCCGAAGGAACAGATTTACAGTCTGCCGCGTTTGACCACTTCGCTATCTCTCCAAAGTGGTGCCGAAAACAGGAATCGAACCCGTAACCTACTGATTACAAGTCAGTTGCGCTACCAATTGCGCCATTTCGGCACATAATAAATGGTGGGCGATATAGGACTCGAACCTATGACCCCCTGCTTGTAAGGCAGGTGCTCTAACCAACTGAGCTAATCGCCCAAAAACCTTGGACGTATTTAACTATATCATTTTATTCATCACTTTGTCAAGAACTTTTTTGATTTTTTTCAAAATTTTTCAAACTTTCATCAAGCCAAATCGGTAATTTATATGCCAAAGTTTTAAAACCTGTATTTGTTTCTTTAATTTTTTTTCTTTTTTTAAATTTATTTTTTTTATAATTAATATTTTTTATACTTAAATTTAAATGACATTCATCTTCATTTACGCCAATTATTTCGACACATATAGTATCACCAATATTGACATAATCATGTATGTTTTTAACAAATCCCGATGATATTTCTGATATATGAATTAAGCCACTATAAAATTCATCTAATGATACAAAAATACCATACGATTCAATTCCAGTTACAACACCATCAACAATTTTTCCTTCTTTATACTTTGTCATAAATCACCTCTACTGAAATTATATCACACTTAATTAAAAATGCAAAATTTTTTTATTTTAAATAAGCTGAAATTACTTTACTTATTTGTGATTTATTTTTTAAAATGTCCTATTTTTGAAATTGTATTTTTAAGTTAAAATGTCCTAACAAAATATTATATAAAATCATTTTTAAGTTAAAATGTCCTATTGCAATTTTTTGTATAATTGTTATAATAAAATTGTTGTTTAAAGGGATATGGCAACGCTGAGGAGCGACCAGAGCATTTAAATAATGATTATACGAAAAA
>CALVVP010000037.1 GCA_944363895.1 uncultured Bacilli bacterium
CAAGAAAATTCTTTTTATAACATTTATTATTTATAATAACCGCCATCGCTACTTGGTCATTATTATTGACATATAACTGACCAGTTGTTGGCTTATTCGTCATTTCAATTTCATTATAAACATCAGCTAAATTATCAATTTTCATTTTTTTAGCTTCATCAAATAATGATGCCGCATAATAATTATGACCACTACTAACAATCAATTGGGCAGTCGTCATATCGGCTGATTCTTGAGCATCATTGACCACATTTAAAATTATTGGCGTCGCCATTAAAGATATTATTGCCAATAATATAATTACTCCTAATAATTCGATTAAAGTAAAACCATAATTTACTCTTATTTTATAAAGGTTTTTGCCCCCATCAGGTTTGCAACTTGCTAATTTATACATATTTTTTTTCATTTATCAATACCTCTATTTCTATATAAATTTTATCTTAAAATAAGTTAATAGTCAATATTAAAAAAAAGAAAAATTTAACAATTAATTTATTTCTTTTTTCACATTAATAGCGGCTATTGTTGCTTCACCAACAGCAGTTGTTAATTGATAAACATCTTTTTTAATAATATCACCACAAGCAAAGATATAATCAATATTAGTTTTCATTTTATTATCGACAATAATATAACCATTATCTTTAGTAATATCTTTTAAAAATTCTGTATTTGGTTCATAACCAATAGCTACAAACATGCCATCTACTTCAAAATCACCTTTATTAGTAATAATTTTATTTAAAATATCATTATCACTACTTAGTGTTTTAATAACACAATCTAATTGAATTTCAATATTAGATTTATTTTTAATTTGTTCAGCTAAAGTAGCTTCACCTTTAAAATCAGAGCCCCGACCAATAATAATTACTTTTTGACAAATATCCGATAAATATAATGCTTCTTCCATAGCAGAATTACTATAACCAACTACAGCTACAGTTTTATTTTTATAAAGATTAGCATCACACACGGCACAATAACTAACATTTTTTAAATTATTGGTATTTTCTAATTTACGAGTTTTACGTCCGATAGCTAAAATGATTTTTTTCGTAGTAATCGTTTCTAAATCAGTTATTACTTGATGATCTTTAATATCGATTACTTTACCATAGCGGATTTCAATCCCTAAATTATTAACTTGTTCATAGATTTTATAGGCTAAATCAGGTCCACTTATTTTAGTAAAACCCGGATAATTTTCCACAACACTAATTTTATTTAATAAACCACCTGGAGCATCATTATCTAAAATTAAAACATTTAAATTAGATCTTTTTAAATAAATAGCTGCTGTCATACCGGCAATACCAGCGCCAACCACTACACAATCAAAATCTAATTTCATCTAAATTCTCCAAATCATTATAACGATTATTTAGTCGTGAACCACGCGATTTAACTAATAAAATAATTAAGCCAATAATAACAAAAGCTAGAGATACTATTTGAGCTACTTTAAAGTCAAATAACATTAAACTATCGGTTCTTAATCCTTCAATTACATATCTACCAATACCATACCATACTAAATATAAACCTGTAGTTTCACCAATTTTACAATAATATCTTCTTCTAAATAATAGTAATAAAATAAAACCTAATAAACACCATAAAGATTCATATAAGAAAGTAGGGTGGTAGTATACACCATGAATATTCATACCTTCGATAATAAAATTAGGAATAAGTAAATTTTGTAAAGCTTCTAAAGTAGTAGCTGGTCCATGGGCTTCACCATTGAAAAAATTACCCCAACGACCAATCGCTTGCCCAATAATTAAACCGACGACAATAATATCTAACATGCGCCAAGTATTAACTTTATATTTTTTGGTATAAAATATAATAAAAATCAAACCAAATAAAATACCGCCATGGATAGCTAGGCCACCTTCCCAAATTTTAAATATATCTAATAGGTGATGACTATAGTATTCCCATTCAAAGATACAGTAATATAATCTAGCGCCAATAATACTAAAAATCATACATAATAAAATTAAATTGATGATATAATCTTCAGGTATTTTAAATCTTTTAGATTCTTTTATAATAAATGAACCTCCTACAAAAATACCTAATAAAATCATAATCGAGTACCAATATATTTTAATAAAACCTAAATCTAATAAAACCGGATTCATATTATCAGTTCCTTTCTATTATTCATTATATCATGAATAAATAATTTATTAACAAAAAATTCAAGATTTAATACTTGAATTTAATGATTATTGATAACCGAAGATATCGGAATTATATAATTGGTTTCATCTAGTTTAGTTAAATTGTCATAAAAACATATGATACCACCTTGACCGATTTTTTTATCATGACTTTTAATTTTTTTAAAATTTTTAATCATTTCTTTAGTTGGTAAAGCGGTTTTCTTTATTTCAAAAGGATATAAAGTATTATTTTTGTAAAATAATAAATCAATTTCATTTTTTTCTTTATCACGATAGTATGATATATTGGGACGAATCCCTTTAGCATTATATGATTTTACTATTTCACTAATAATAAAAGATTCTAAAAAATGACCGGAACTAGAACTCATTTGCAATTCTTTAGCACTACTAAAACCCGCTAAATAACAAGCTAAACCCGTATCCATAAAAATTATTTTAGGAATATGCGTTAACCGTTTTAAAGAAGAAGACATAAATGGTTCTAACAAATAAACTAAACCAGAAGTAGTAAGAATCGATAACCAATTAATAGCGGTTGGTACACTAACACCTGCATCATTAGCTAAAGTTGTATAATTTAGCTGTTCGCCAGTTTTAGAAGCAACACTAACAATAAATTTCCGAAATGATGATTCGTTTCCGACATTAGTCAATAGTTTAACATCTCTGGAAATATAGGTATCAATGTATCCTTGAAAATATAAATTTGTTGACAGTTCCTGTTCCATATATAGTCTTGGCATGCCACCTTTAAAAATAATTTCAAATATTTTATTAACACTAATCTTCGGAACTTTATTTAAGGTCATTGGGTCAAATAATTTTTTGTTTTTTACTCTTTTTATTTCTGAATAAGTGAAACTATTTAAATTGATTATTCCAACTCTTCCAGCTAAAGATTCACTGACATTATTCATTAAATGAAATTGTTGTGACCCAGTCAACCAATACATACCATTTTTTTGCTCTTTATCAACATTAATTTTAATATAGGAAAATAATCGTGGAGCATATTGCACTTCATCAATTAATAAAGGAGCAGGGTGTTCTTCTAAAAATAATTTGGGGTCTTCTTGAGCTTGTGTTCTTAATACTTCATCATCCAAAGTAATATATTCCATATTTTGTGGTTTTAAATTCAACAGTAAAGTTGTTTTCCCGACTTGTCTAGGACCTGTTACTAAAAGAACCGGAAAAGTTTTATTAACTTCTTTAATCATTTGTTCAGCTTCTCTTGAATACATAATCATCACCATATATAATTTTATAATATAACTTTATAAAAGTCAAGATATATACTTTATAAAAGTCAAGGTATATACTTTACAAAAGTCAAAAAATAAATTATTCATTTTATTATTAGTATGTCTTTATTATTCAGCAATATACTAAAATTATATCTTTAGTCTTATTTATAAATTATTTATTGACAAGTAATTTATACATATAAACTTTTGTAAAAATAAAATCAATTATTAGAGCTATAGCCAAACCATATAATTCAATATAAAAAGTTAGGAATTATATCCTAGCTTTTTTATATTGAAAAATGATTTCTATTTTATAAAATTCAATATATATACTTTATAAAAGTCAAAGTATTCACTTTAAATTAGTCAGAGCTTTTATATTCAAATAAAATATCTCTTAATTCCATTGCCCTTTCAAAATCTAAGTTTTTAGCTGCTTCTTTCATTTCTTTTTCAATTTCAATCATCAATTTTTGTTGATCTTTTTTACTCATTTTACTTGGCTCTTTTTCTAATTCCTTATTATTTGTGACAACTTCTCTAATTTCTTTAATAATTGTTTTAGGAATAATGTGATGTTCTAAATTGTATTTTTCTTGAATTTCTCGCCGACGATTAGTTTCTTTAATAGCTTTATCCATCGATTCGCTAGTTGTATCGGCATACATAATAACTCTTCCATTAGCATTTCTAGCAGCGCGACCAATCGTTTGAATCAAACTGCGTTCACTTCTTAAAAAACCTTGTTTATCAGCATCTAAAATAGTTACTAAACTTACCTCCGGAATATCCAATCCTTCTCTTAATAAGTTAATGCCAACTAAAACATCGTATTTACCTTTTCTTAATTCGCTAATTATTTTTAATCTTTCTAAGGTTTTAACTTCGGTGTGTAAATAGGCAACTTTAATATCTAATTTTTTTAAATAGTTAGTTAATTCTTCAGCCATGCGAATAGTTAAAGTCGTAATTAAAGTTCGTTCATTTTTACTAATTTGATTGTTTATTTCATTAATTAAATCATCAATTTGACCTTTAGCAGGTTTAACGGTTATTAAAGGATCCAATAAACCAGTTGGCCTAATTATTTGTTCGATATATTTATAATCAGTTTTACTTAATTCATAATCACCTGGTGTAGCAGATACACAAATAATTTGATTTATTTTATCTTCAAATTCATTGAATTTTAAAGGTCGATTATCTAAAGCACTAGGTAATCTAAAACCATATTCAACTAAAACTTCTTTTCTAGCACGATCACCATTATACATGCCCCTTACTTGTGGTAAAGTAACATGCGATTCATCGACAACCATTAAAAAATCGCGATCAAAAAAATCAATTAAAGTAGTAGGGGTTGCTCCTGGTGGTTTTAAAGCTAAAGGTCGAGAATAATTTTCCACACCCCGACAAAAACCAGTTTCTTCTAACATCTCTAAATCATAGTTAGTTCTTTCTTGTAGTCTTTGATATTCTAATAATTTATTTTCTTTTTTAAATTTTTCTAATTGTTCTTCTAATTCTCGACGAATATTTTTAATAGCTATTTTTAGTTTATCTTCGCTAGTGACGAAGTGACTAGCAGGGAAGATAGAAATAGATTTTTTATTATTAATTACTTTACCAGTTAAAATATCTACTTCCGCTATTTTATCGATTTCATCGCCAAAGAATTCAATTCTAATAGCATGGTTGTGTTGTGAAATAGGAACAACTTCTAATATATCGCCTCTAACTCTAAAACAACCTCTTTTTAAATCTAAATTATTTCTTTCATATAACATTTCAACTAATTTTTCTAATATTTGATTTCTTTCAACTTTATCGCCAACTGTTAAAGTTAACATTTTATTTCGATATTCTTCTTTTTCACCAATACCATAAATACATGACACTGATGCCACGACAATAACATCGCGATTATTTAATAAAGCCGCAGTAGCTGAATGTCTTAATTCATCAATTTCATCATTAATAGCGGCATCTTTTTCAATATAGGTATCAGTCTTAGCAACATAAGCTTCAGGTTGATAATAATCGTAATAAGAGACAAAATATTCTACATGATTATTAGGAAACAATTCTTTTAATTCAGCATATAATTGACCTGCTAAAGTTTTGTTGTGGGCTAAAACGAGGGTAGGTTTATTCACTTTAGCGATTACATTAGCAATCGTAAATGTCTTACCGGTACCAGTTGCTCCTAATAAAACTTGATATTTTTCATTGTTTTTGATACCTTCAACTAATTTTTCAATCGCTTGTGGCTGATCACCACTTGGCTGATATTGGGAAACTAATTCAAACATATTTAATGCACCTCATTCCAAAATAAAAAAGCAATAATATTTGCTTTATTATATCATAGATTTATGAATATTACACCT
>CALVVP010000038.1 GCA_944363895.1 uncultured Bacilli bacterium
CATTACTATTAATTAAGTTTTCATCATAAGCAATATTTATAACTGGTTCTGTATCCGTTTGAACACATTCCATATCATATTCAAAAACATATTGATTATAATTAGTATCCCAATAATACCACACACAACCAGCTAATTCTTCATTGGTAACAGGATTTATAATTGAAGACGATAAAAAGCCCTTGCTTTGAATTTCGTTCAAATAAAGAGCTTCCTTATCGGTTGGATATCCGATATCATTTTCAATACTATAACGATAAGCGGCTTCTTCGATAGCATCGATTGTTCTTTCTAAAGACTTCTCCCGACTACTTTTAATTGAATTATCAATCACGGGAAAAGTAATTAAAGCAATAACAGCTAATATAATTAAAACTCCTAATAATTCAATAAGTGTAAAACCATGATTTATCCTTATTTTATAAAGATTTTGCCCCCCCAGATTGTCCGAGAATTGGCAGTTTGTGTATAAAATACACCCCCCCCCCAGGTTTGCAATTTGCTAATTTAATTTTATTTTTATTCATTTTTAACTACCTCTATTTCTATATAAATTTTAACTTAAAATAAGTTAATAGTCAATAGTTTAATTATCCAAAAAAACTAAAGATTTTACTCTTTAGCTTTATCAATAACAAATAATAAATCAATTAAATAATAAATAAAATGTTTATCTAAATTAATCGTTTTTAAACTAATAATTAAATTAGTTCCTTGCATACTAAATCTAAAATTATTATTTATTTTTAAAGTTTCTAAGAATAATTTCTCACCATCAATTTTAGTAGTAATTTCTTTATCTAATATTATTTCTACACTATTATTAGTTTGTTTAACCTTTTTAATATTAAGTTTATTAGCTAAAGCCTCAAACCATTCTTCATACATATATATCAACAATTTATCAGATAACTTACCAAAACGATCTTCTAATTCTTTTTGAACAGAAATTAATTTATCATAACTATCAATTTCATTAATTTTTTGATGAATTTCAATTTTTAATTCTTCTTCTTTAACATAATTATCATCAATATAAGTATCAACTTCAATTAAAGGTTGACTAGATGTTTCTTCAGGTATTTCAATTCCTTTTAATTTATCAATTTCTTGTTTAAGTAATTCTGTAAATAATTCAATACCAACACTAGCGACAAAACCAGCTTGTTCACTACCCAAAAAGTCTCCAGCGCCTCTTAAAGATAAATCGCGCATGGCAATGGATAAACCACTACCCAATTCTGTAAATTCTTTAATCGCATTTAATCTTTTATGAGCTATTTCCGATAAAATCTTACTATTATCATACATTAAATAACAATAAGCAATTTTATTAGTTCGACCAACCCGACCTCTTAATTGATATAATTGGGATAAACCAAATTTATCGGCATCGATTACAATTAAAGTATTAACATTAGGTATATCAATACCCGTTTCAATAATGGTTGTACACAATAAAACATCAAATTCTTTATTAATAAATTTAAGCATAATATCTTCTAATTGTTCTTTATTCATTCTGCCATGGGCACAAACTACTTTAGCATCAGGAACTAAAGATGATATTTCTTCTAATTTAGTAGTCATATCTTCAATGCGATTATATAGTAAAAATACTTGACCATTACGGGATAATTCTTTATAGATAGCATCTTTAATTAATTTTTTATTGTAAGATACCACATAAGTTTGAACCGGATAACGATTACTAGGTGGGGTTTCAATCGTTGATAGGCCACGAATACCAGATAAAGACATGTGTAAAGTACGCGGAATCGGGGTAGCTGATAAAGTTAAAACATCAATATTAGTTTTTAATTTTTTAATTTTTTCTTTATGTGTAACACCAAACCGCTGTTCTTCATCGATAATCAATAAACCTAAGTCTTTATAGACAATTTCATCGTTGAGTAATTTATGTGTACCTATTACAAAATCTACTTTACCTTCTTTAATTTCTTCCACTGTTTCTTTAAATTTAGTCATAAAACGATTGACTAAACGAATATTTACAGGAAATGATTTAAAGCGTTCTAAAGCATTGAGATAGTGCTGGTTGGAAAGAATAGTTGTCGGGCATAATAAGGCTACCTGTTTACCAGATAAGATTGCTTTAAAGGCTGCTCTAAAAGCAATTTCCGTTTTACCATATCCTACATCACCACATAATAGCCGATCCATTGGATGCGGACTTTCCATATCTTTTTTAATTTCTTCCCATACTTTTAATTGATCAGGTGTCTCTTCATATGGAAATTCTTTATCGAAAGCAATTTGGTTTTCATCATCAGGTTTAAATTTAAATCCCGGACTTAATTGTCTTAAAGCAAATAATTTAAGCAATTCTTTAGCAATATCATGAGCTTTAGCTTTAGCTTTTAATTTAATCTTTGTCCATTCGGTAGTCCCTAATTTATTTAATTTAGGTTCATATCCTTCTTTAGAACTATATTTACTAATCATTTCGATTTTTTCCACTGGAATATATAATTTATCGCCACCTTTATATTCAAGTTGTAAATAATCTTTATTTAAACCATTTTTAGTAATCGTTTTTATACCTAAATAACGACCAATTCCATGAACATTATGAACAATATAATCACCAATTTCTAATTTAGTCACATCTTTGATTCTAGTCCCATATTTAAAATTAGTTTTATAAGGCACAATTTTGCTATTTTTATTAAATATTTCATTTTCACTAATAAAAACATAATTATTATAAATAAATCCTTCATTAATATTAAAAATAACGATATTTATTTTATTTTCATATATTTCATTAATATTAGTAAAAACACAATCAATTTCATCAATTATTTTATTAGCTTGATAACGATTAGATACACAAATAATAATCGTTTTTGATTTAAGATATTTATTTAATATATCTTTCATTACTTCCACATTAATAAATTTATCTTCTAATTTATAAGAATTATAGTTTATTGCTAAAGTATCTTTTTGGTATAAATTAATAGCATTATAATTAGGAAAGTCATGGAAATATTTAGTATTTTTATCTAAATTATTACTTACATTATAATCAAATACCTCTTCTAATAAATTATTATACCCTACTTTAATATCATCTAATTCATTATAAAAAAGCATGCCCTTCATATATTCATAAAGATTAGAACTTCCATATTTAATTAAATCCCGATGATGATATTCAAAGTCGATATCTTTATCAATTAAAAATTCGGAATTAGGAATAATTTCGATTTCGTTAATTGTATTAATTGTTAATTGTGTATTAATGTCGAAAAACCTAATTGAATCAATTTCATCACCCCAAAATTCAATTCTAATTGGATTGCTATAATTAATTGAAAAAATATCTAAAACATAGCCTCTAATAGCCATTTCTCCGGTTTTATTAACTGTCACATCTCGTTCATAACCAATATTATAAAATTTTTGAATCAAATTTTTAATATTAAAAGTATCACCAACTTTTAGTTTAACATAACTATTAATAAAATTAGTTTTAGTTGGTAAAAATCTTAAATAACCCATTAAATTAGTAACAACGATACCTTTGTTATTTTTAATAATATTATCTAAAGTTTCTAATCTTGTCATTTTAAAATCTGGAGAGATAGCTAAAACTTCACTCGTCATAAAATCATCCATTGGAAAAAAATAAACATCATGAACATAGTTTTTTAAGGTTTGATAAAACTTATTAGCTTCGAATAAACTATTACAAACAACTAAAATTAAATTATTATTATAACAATTACTGATATAAATACATTTTAATTCATCAGTTAACCCACCGATTTCTTGACCATTATAATTATTAAATAATTTGTTAAAAATACTCATAATTCACCTCCAAGCCAAAAAAGATACATTAAAGTATCTAATTATATTTATTCATTAAATTTTCAAAAGATAAGGTAACAAAATCATTAATTATATTTGGCATTATTTGAATAACATTATTTAATTTAGCTAATTCTTCATTATTAAATTTACCTAATACATAATCGATCATATTAATATTATTTTTCGAAATACCGATTCTTATTCTTTTATATTCATCAGTTTTTAAATTAGCTGCAATATTTTTTAAACCATTATGTCCTCCTGGACCACCTTTATAGCGAATTTTAAAAGTACCAATACTTAAGTCCATATCATCGTGAATAATTAAAATATCATTAATATCGATTTTAAAATAATTAATATATTTAATAATAACATCACCAGATAAATTCATATATTTTTGCGGCTTTAATAAGATTATCTTTTCGTTATTTATATTAGTTTCACAATATAAGCCATCAAATTTGGATTTATTAAGTTCTAAATTATATGTTTTTAAATATTCATCGATAGCCATAAATCCGACATTATGTCTTGTATTATTATATTCATTGCCTTTATTTCCCAAACCGACGATTAACTTCATTTTATTCACCTCTTTTATGATATTCGCTATACACTTCATTTTTATTTATTTGGCGTTCTTTAGCAACTTTTTTTATTGCTTCTTTAACTTCAAATCCTTCTTTAATATATAAATTAACATGTTCGATTATTGTTAGATTAGAAAATTGATTGACACTTTTATTACCTTCAACAACGATGACAAATTCACCTTTAGGAGTTTTAAATTGTTCGATTATTTCTTTTATTGTTCCCCGATAAATCTCTTCAAATTTCTTTGTTATTTCCCGGGAAATGCTACATTTTCTATTTCCCAATATTTCTAACATATCGTTTAATGTTTCACCGATACGATGCGGTGATTCATAAAAAATTAAAGTTGAATTATAATTTTTTAAATTTTCTAATTCTTTTTTCCGTTTACTACTTTTGCTATTTAAAAATCCAACAAAAGTAAAAGGTAATGGTTCAATATTTGAGGTTATTAAAGCTGATACAAAAGCGGTAGCCCCGGGAATTGAGACAACATTATAATTATTTTCAATTGCTGCTTTAGCTAAATAATATCCAGGATCACTAATAACTGGTGTCCCACGGTCAGTTACTAAACCAACATTTTCATTATTATCTAAATAACTTAACAGTTTTTCAATATTTTCTTTTTCATTATACTGATGACTAGCAATTAGTTTATTTTTAATTTTGAATTTAGTCAATAATTGATTAGTTATTCTTGTATCTTCAGCAAAAATAACACTAACATTTTTTAGTGTTTCAATCGCTCGATAAGTAATATCATCCATATTACCAATTGGCGTAGCTATTAAAAATAAAGTTGGTTTACCATCATAACTTTTTTGTATCATTTTAATCACCTTTTTTAACTACAACATATTTTTGAAACCTACTATTTGGGTGTTCTTTTATTGTCATCTCTATAATTCCTTTTTCAATGAGATTATTTAAAATATTTGTTTGAAAATAAGCTCTATCTTTTAAACCTACATGTTCTTGTATTTCTTTCCTTGTCTTTGGTTTTTTACAATATTCGATAATTGCGTTGATTATTTTTTCATCTATTTTTATTTCGACTTGTTGACTGACTTGTTGGTTGACTTGTTGGTTGACTTGTTGGTTGACTTGTTGTATAACTTGAGATGTCTTATTTAAATTTTTAACTACATATTTTTGAAATCTACTATTTGGGTGTTCTTTTATTGTCATTTCTATAATCCCTTTTTCAATGAGATTATTTAAAATATTTGTTTGAAAATAAGCTCTATCTTTTAAACCTACATGTTCTTGTATTTCTTTCCTTGTCTTTGGTTCTTTACAATATTCGATAATTGCGTTGATTATTTTTTCATCTATTTTTATTTCGACTTGTTGGTTGACTTGTTGGTCGACTTGTTGCCCACTGTTTAAAGGTATAATTACTTTGAATATATCATCATCCTTAAATTTTAGCATTTTTCTGAATAGATTTTAACACATTTAGTAATTCTTTTAATACTTTCTATGTAAAATATTTTTTTATTTGTTCTGTGTATTCACCATTTTCTAAATGTGTATAAATTGGAGGTAAGATTTTTAATCCTTCTTTACCATTTTTAGTTCCTTCAACTAATAGAATATTAGCTTCCATATTAGTCTTAGGATAAATAAATTGAATTCTCTTAGGTTCGATATTATATTTACGCATAGTTACAATAATATCCAATAAACGTTCAGGACGATGAACAATCGCTATATATCCATTATTTTTAAGAAGTTTTCTAGCTATCTTAAAAATATCATCTAAATTTAATTTAACTTCATGACGGGCAATAGTCTTGTAATCATTTTTATTTAAATGAGAGTTTTCCTTTACTTTAAAAAAAGGTGGATTACAAGTAATTATATCGAAAGAATCCGGTAAAAATTGATTGTAAATATCATTGATATCAGCGTTAATAATTTCAATTTGTTCATTTAAATTATTAATATTGACGGTTTTTTTAGCCAATTCAAATACTTCTTTTTGAATTTCGACACCGATAATTTTAGCTTTAGTTTTAGTTGATAAAATTAAAGGTATCGGAGCATTACCACAACCGATATCTAATATTTTACTAACATTTTTATTTATGGTTACAAAATTAGGTAATAGGACTGAATCTAAAGAAAAATTAAACATTTGTGTATTTTGAACAATATAATAATCTTTAAATCCTAAGAGATAATTAATTACTTCCATCGACTTCAACAACTCCAACTTCAGGGACATTAACACTATATTTTTTATTTAAAATATCTAAACTTACTACTTTACCTTTACCCTTATCAGTTTCAACAATCGTTCCTATTTTAGGTAAATCGGCACGATATTCTTTATATGTTTCATCTTCGTATTTTAAACAACATAAAAGGCGACCACAAACACCGTTAATTTTATTAGGATTAAGTGATAAATTTTGATTTTTGGCCATATTAATCGAAATGGAAGCAATATCAGATTCAAATCTTGCACAACATAATTGTCGGCCACACAAGCCACAACCGCCAATTTCTTTGGCTTTATCGCGAACACCAACTTGTCTTAATTCAATTCTTGTCTTATAAATATTGGCTAGTTCTTTAGCTAATTGTCTAAAGTCAACACGATTATCAGCTAAAAATCTAAATAGTAACTGTGAACGATCAAAAGTAAAGTTAGCATCCATTATTTGCATATTTAATTCGAGTTTTTTAATTAACTGTCGACATTTATTTAAAGCCGTTTGGGCATCACGTAAATTTTTTTTATGTTCTAAATAATCTTTCTTTGTCGAAATTCTAATAACATCTTTAAGTGGTGACTTTATTTTATCAGCAGCAATATTAAAAGGCGGTAAAATAACTTTGCCAAATTGTAAACCTCTTTCTGTTTCAACTATTACCGTGACATTTCTTCTTAAATCTAAAGATTTAGGATTAAAATAATATATTTGTTTAGTATTTTCAAAAGCAATTCCTACAACTCTTAACATAATTCACCTTCTTCCATTTGAATAATAATACGATCCATTAGTAAATTTAAATTAGCATTGTTATCTAAATATTGACGATTTTCATTTAATATCTTAATTTTATTTACTAATGAAGCAATTTCATTTAATTTAGCTATTTTTTTTATTTCTTCTAAATAATCGTTAAATATTTCAACGGGACAATTTATTTTATAATTTAAAACATCTTTATAAAAATAAATAATAATTAATATTGCCCAGGAAATATTTTCTTTATCGGAAAAGTAATTAAACCAATAATCATTCATATATAATAACACTTTTAGATGATTTTTTTCATAATAATTAATAAACTTAATAATTGTTTTTATTTTTTCTTGGTTGTTTTCATCATTGATAAAGTTCTGATAATCATCTTCATTGTCTGTTATTAATCTACCAATTTTTTGATAAGTCGTTTTATTTTCTAAAAATTGGGCCTGTCCATTTAAAGATATAATTTGACAACGGGAAATAATTGTCTCTAA
Organism: uncultured Bacilli bacterium; assembly: GCA_944363895.1. Lineage (GTDB taxonomy): Bacteria > Bacillota_I > Bacilli_A > RF39 > UBA660 > Faecisoma. Next base: position 7,922 of record CALVVP010000038.1, read on the forward strand.
TAATTGATAAAGATTATTAGTTACTAAAATTGCTATTATCCCTTCTTGTGGTTCTTCTAAAAACTTTAAAATTGTATTAGCTGAATTTACATTTAATTTTTCAGCTTTATTTATTATATAAATTTTTTTATTACCAATAATTGATTTTTTATTAAATTCTTCTTGTAATTCCATCAATTGTTCTTTTTTAATCCAATTTCCATCAGGATTGATTATTTTTAATTCAGGAAAATTATGATCATCGATCATTTGACATTGCATACAATTTTGACAATTAGGTTGTCCATCGTGATAATTGGGACATAACAATAATTTAGCAAAAGTCATAACTAATTTAAAAGCATCAACATAATTGTTAGTTTCAATTAAATAAGCGTGAGCATAATGCTTATTATTCAAGGTATTACTTATAATTTTATAAGCTATGGGTTGATTTAGTTTAAATTCTTCTAGCATAATTCTCACATCCTTTTAAAAAACGACAATTAAAATAATTATTAGAGCAAAAAGGGCTGGTATTCCAAATAAAGTAAGTAAACTGATAGTAATAAAATTGATTGGAATCGTCAAATTAATTGGGGTAACAATTAAATTATAACCATATAAAATAAAAGCACTGATGATAATTCTTTTTAAAAATTTACAAAGTTTTTTAATCATTTTTATTTCACCAATAAAAATTATGAATTAAAAAGATTTATTATTCTACATGACTTGTTATATTTTTTCTTTCTTCTAATGCTAATTCTAAAGTTAAGGCATCGACATAATCCATATCTGCTCCAAGTGGTACTCCATGAGCTATTTTAGAAATTGTAACATTTTTATCTTCTAATATTTTAGAAATATAAAGGGCAGTTGTTTCACCTTCAACGCTAGGTTTAACAGCAATAATTACTTCTTTTATCTTTTCTTCATCGATTCTTTTTAGTAAACTATCTAAATTAATGTCTTCGGGATTAATGTTTTCCAAAGGCGAAATGAGACCATCTAAAACATGATACAAACCATGATATGTACCGATTTTTTCAAATTGAAAAACATTTTTTGGTTCTTCTACCACACAAATTAAATTGTGATCACGGCTTTCATCAGCACATATTGGACAGATATCGTTTTGCGTTAAATTATTGCATTTTTGACATCTTTTTATTTTAGATTTTAAATTAGCTAAAGATTGCACAAAAAGATCAATTATTTCTTGATCTAATTCTAAACTATATAAAGCCATTCTTTCGGCAGTTTTTTCGCCGATTCCTGGTAATTTTTTATAACATTCTATTAAATTATTAATTGTTTCAGGATAAAGCATTAGAATAACCCCGGCATTCCTTGTGTATATTTCCCCATTTTATTTTCGGTTTCAGCATCAATTTTATCCATTAATTCATTTATAGTTACTAAAATTAAATCTTCGACCATTTCTATCTCTTCTTTTTCAATTTTTTCGATATCAATTTTAATAGATTCGATTTTTTTATTTCCCTTAGCTTTAACAGAAACAAATGATTTAGTATTTTCAAATACGGTTTCATCGATTTCTTTTTTTGTATTCATCATATCTTTTTGTAGTTTTTGAGCTTGTTTCATCATTGCTTGTATATTCATAATTTTCCTCCTTAATTATACTCAACTATTTCACCAAATAAAGATTGCATATCATCGACATTGTCTTTATTTAATTTATTTATAATATCGTCGATGGAAATAGTCTCATCTTGATATTCAAATTTTTTCTTTTTAGTATTAAAATCTTCTTTAATTATATTCCATTTATCTAAATCGACTGCTACTACTTTATAATGCTTATTAAGAATTTCAGCAATCAATTTTTCAATATTATTAATATTTTCGTTAAATAAATTAGACAAGTGAGTTGTCGCGTAAGTAAAAATAGCATATTCATCACTAACCGCTTTTAACTCACCATCTAAAATCATCGTTGCATAGATATTATATTTTTCGTCCATAACATAATCGATAACTTTTTTTAAATTGTTTTTTAATTCTAAAGTGTCTTTTTTAGAAAATTTAGCTAGTGTATTATTGACTCTTATTGTAACAAATTGATTCAATTGTTGTAATAAATCATCATTTAATTTATTTTTTGTTTTGTCATTTATTTTATTTGAAACTTCACTATTTAACGATTTTTCTAGTTGTTTTGTATTATTATCGATATTGCTATTTAATTGAACAATTGGTTCTTCTTTTTTTTCGCTAACTTTTTCTTCTTGGACATTTATTTTTTTAGCATCAATTAGTTTTATAAAAGCTAGTTCTAAAATCATCTTTGGATTAGAAAACTTTTTCATATCCAATAAAGATTGGTTCATTATGTTAATATATTCTAACATTTTTTCGGTAGAAATTTTATTGTTTATTTTTTGGTAAATATTTTTTTTATCTTCAATAAAATTAGAAGTTGTTTTAAAAAGAATAGCATTTCTTAAAAAAAGAATGATTTCTTCCGTTATTTTAATAATACTTTTTCCTTGAGAATTATATTCGTTAATCTTAGTTATTACATTATTTAATTTATTATCGATGGTATCATTAAGCATTTCACTAATTATTTCCTGGGAAATGGTACCATTAACTTCATGAACATCATTTAATGTTATCTTTTCATTACAATAAGCAACTACTTGGTCTAAAATACTGATTGCATCTCGTAAACTGCCATCACCTAAGCGTGCTATTTCCCATATTGCTTCTTCGTCAATTTCTATGTTTTCGGTATCACAAATATATTTTAAACGATTGGAAATTTGTTCATCACTGATTTTTTTTAAATCAAAACGTTGACAACGCGATAATATAGTAACAGGAACTTTATGAGGATCAGTGGTAGCTAATATAAAAATAACATGCGAAGGTGGTTCTTCTAATGTTTTAAGTAAAGCATTAAAAGCGCCTATTGTTAACATATGTACTTCATCAATAATGTATATTTTATATTTTCCAAGTGTTGGTGCTAATTTGACTTTATTATTTATTTCCCGTATTTCATCAACACCATTATTAGAAGCAGCGTCCATTTCAATGACATCCATATTTTGTTCGCTAGTTTGTGTACAACAAACACACTGATTGCAAGGTATTCCCTTTTCATTGCGTTGACAATTAACTAATCTGGCAAATATTTTAGCAATTGTTGTTTTACCACAACCTCTAGGTCCGGCAAATAAATATGCATGATTAATTTTATTATTTATAACAGCATTTTGTAATGTTTTAACAACTACTTCTTGACCAGCTACTTCTTCAAAAGTTTTAGGACGATATTTTCGATATAAAGCTTGATACATATTATTCACCCCGACTATTTAATTATAACATTTTTCTTAATTTTATTAAAGATTTTAGTTTCTTTTTTCATTAAAGAATTTTTGTAATAGGTTTAAACATTCATCTTGCATAATTCCGTTTTCCACAGTAATATTAGTATTTTTCAAAGTAGTATTAATACTTTCCACACCACCATAATTTTTATTAGAGATTCCATAAACTACTTTTTTTATTCGTGATTGAATTATAGCACCACAACACATCAGGCAAGGTTCAACAGTCACATATAGCGTACAATCAATTAATCGCCAATTATTTATTTTTTTACAAGCTTTATTAATAGCCAAAATTTCGGCATGATGAGTAGCTATTTTATTTTTTTCTTTTTGGTTATATGCACGGGAAATAATTTTGTTATTTTTAACAATAACAGCACCAATAGGAACTTCACCTTTTTTATATGCTTTTTTAGCCTCTTTTAAAGCTTCCATCATAAATTTATCCATAAGATCACCTACAAAAAAAGCACACACATTTAGAGGTTCTTATGGCTGCTGTCTTCCAACTCTGACCAGTTTCAAACATAAATGTTGTGCATATATAATATACATTAAGATAGTTGATAAATCAACTAAAATTTTAAAAAAAATCAATTTTTTAAAATCATGATTAATTTTTATTCTAATTTTTAAAATTAGAAAGTTTTTTAACATCAATTTTTAAAATTGGTGGAACAGGAATATTGTTTTTATATAGTTCCACGTGAAACATTAGTTATTTATAGTTCCACGTGAAAAATTAGTTATGTATGGTTCCAGGTTAAATATTAGTTATTGATAGTTCCATGAGAAAAAAAAGTTATTTATAGTTCCACGTGAAA
>CALVVP010000039.1 GCA_944363895.1 uncultured Bacilli bacterium
ACATAAATATAATCACTATTACCAATCATATTAAGAGATGTATAATTGTCATAATTAGCTAATAAATAATTTTCAGCAGCCATATATATATTATTTAACGCTTCTTGTTTTTTATTCTCTTCACTTGTTTTTATGGCATTATTAACTGAAGGAACAGCTATTAATAACATGATCGCTAAAATAACAATAACACCAATTAATTCAACCATCGTAAACGCATTTTTTCTCATATTCTCACCATAATAATTATAAAACATTTTTCAAATTTAATCAACTTTCTTACAAATTTGTAATTAAAAAAAGCTAAATTTATTTTTAGCTAATTTCAATCTTAATCTAAGTCTAAATTATTAATATACTCTATAAAATAAAGGGGGATATTAATTATTTTACCATCTTTATTTAAATTATTTAAGGAAAATATAAATGATATTTCATTGTTATTTTTAGCGTTATACTTAGTTAAACTATTATGATTAGTATTTTTATTTGCCTTAACCTCTATCGGAATTATTTTATTGTTTTTTTGTATAACAAAGTCGATTTCATTGCGGTCAAAAGTGTAATAATGAGGTGATTCTTCTAGTAAATAAGTTAAGGTATTGGCAACATAGTTTTCGGTAAATGAACCTTTAAATTCTTCAAAAAGTTTATTTCCTTCTAAAACAATTCGACTATCTAAATTGGCCATTCTTCTTAAAAGTCCAACATCATTCATATAAATTTTATAAGCTGATAAATCACAATATGCTTTTAAGGGAAACGCACACTTATTTACTAAATAACATTTAGTAATCAAATTTGCGTCATTTAACCAGTTTAATGCACCTTCATATTCTCTAGCCCGTGCTCCTTCTTTTACTGCTTGATAGATAAACTTCTTATTTTCTTTCGCCAACTGTGATGGTATACCATTCCAAATTAACGATATTTTATTTGCTTCACTGGCATAAGTATGTTTTGAAAAATCACTTTCATAAGAATCTAAAATGTTCTTTTGAATTTTATTAACTTTTTCTATATCTTTATCATTAATCCAGCTATATACTACTTCTGGCATTCCCCCAATAATATAATATGTTTTTAATTTTTCTATTAATTGATCGTTAAATATTTTAGGAATTTCTTTTATTTCTTTAGTTTGTTTCATAACTTCAACTAAATTTTCTGAATTATCAGCTATTAAAAATTCACTGAATGTCATGGGATATAAATTTAAAAAATCTACTTTACCTACGGGAAATGAAGTTTTTGAAAGTCTTATTCCTAAAAGTGAACCAGCACAAGCCACATGATATTCACTAGCTTCTTCACAAAAATATTTTAATGAATTTAAAGCATTAGGACATTCTTGTATTTCATCAAAAATTATTAGTGTTGTATGAGGACTTATTTTTTTACCGTTTGCTAAAGATAATTGTTCAATAATTCTTTTTGGATCTTTGGTATTTAAAAATAATTCAGCCAGACCATCATCATGGTCAAAATTAAAATAGGCGGTATTTTCATAATTATTAGAACCAAACTCTTTCAAAGCATATGTCTTTCCCACTTGCCTTGCACCTTTTAAAATTAATGGTTTTCTATCTTTACTATTTTTCCAATTGATTAATTTTTCCGTTATAAATCTATACATAATATTTCACCTCTAATAGTATTATATCACATTTTTGCAAGAATTATTCTAATTTTTATCACAATTTTGCATAGTTTTTTATGATTTTTATCACATTTTTGTTATCTAAATTTGTAAATATTGTTTGCCTTTTATATCATATCGCAATACTTTATTAAAGATAAAACTACTAGCTAAAGATTCTAACTAGCTTTGACAGTATGCACAGATATATTACGACCATAAGATAGCATCGTATCATCTATTTTTAACTCTTCTAAATACATTGGTCTTTCAAACATAAATCACCTTTTAAATATATTATAAAAGTATATTTTTTTTGCATTTAATTACATTTTCGAACAATACAAAATTAAGAATTTTATAAAGTTATTACACCTAACTGTAATAACTTTATATTTTTGATGACTTATTACAGTTAAGTGTAAAAAAAGATAGTTATTTTAAACTATCTAAATATTTAGCGGTTCTGACCATTTGATGAGAATAACCCATTTCATTATCGTACCAAGCAACAACTTTAACTAATTGTTTGCCATCAACTTTATAATTTCGATGATTAGTATCATATTTTAATAAATAAGCTAGTTGTTCGGCATCGGTTAAATCGTTGATAGCAACAATTTCGATACTAGGATCTTCCTCCATAATTCTAAAAACTAATCTTCCAATTCTTTTAAAACCATTTATTGCTACTTTCATAAAACTTTTCATACTATCAATATGTTATATACTTTTTTGTATTTAATTGCATTTTGAATAATACAGAATTAATATAGTATATACTAGACATTATATTAAAAATACAATAAAACGCAAAACCCTAACTTAAAATTTTGTCTAATAAATCAGCAATTAGTTTTTTTGACTCTATTTCATTAATAGCAAAACACTTTTTTCCTAAATCCTTAAATGATGCTCCACAAGAATATAATTTTTTTCTATCTATAATTAAAAATCGATCATGGAATATATCAAGGTTTTTGAATTCTACATTAGAGTATTCACTATTGTACTTTTTAACTAATATTTCATCTAAATTTTTAGAAATAATTAGTATTTTTTTATCAACATTTTTAAGAATTTTTAAAAGTTCTTTAGAAGCATAATTATCAATTATTATTATTTCTTCTTTGGCACTATCAAATAAATCTAATAATAATGTGTATGCATCAAATATTTGACCTTCAAAAAATATAGTGTTAATTTTTTCTTTTTCCTGCATTTTATTAAATGTATTTTCTAGCTTTAATATTCTGCTTTCATGATTTAACAAAATTTCATTATTTATTAAACTACTAGAAACATATCTTCTTAATTTTACAAATGCTTCAATGATTTGTACATTTACTTTAACTGCAATATCACTTTTAAGTAATCCAGATAACATCATTATTCCTTGTTCTGTTAAAACATAAGGTAAATATCTTACACCACCATGACTATTTTCACTTGAGATCGCAAATTGCGATCTCAAGTTATAAAATTCATCTTCTGTTAGTTGAAAACAAAAAGTATCAGGAAATCTCTTAATGTTTCTTTTAATAACTTCATTAATTCTTCTTGTTTCTACTTGATAAAGTTTAGCCACATCTGATGATAACATTACTTGAACTCCTCTTATTTCATGTATCATATTTTCTACATTATTATTAACAATATTATTATTTTCTTTTTCTAAAACATTGATATTTGCCATTTTTACCTCGCTTCCTAAAAAATAAATTAGTTAATTTATCAATGAAATAATTATAACATTTCTAATCTATATTTCAAAGTCATCACAACATTTATCATTTTCTTTTCAATTACTTTAGGCATAATTAAACTACTTCCATATTTTCTCTCAACTATATTATAACCCATTTTTTTATAATTTTTTAACACACTTTTACTAAGTAATCCAATGTCTAATGCAACGACCATATAGAATCACCATTTATTAAAACTCTATTGCTTCTTGTTTTTCAATCTTGTATGAAGTTTATTTTTACTTTTTTTATATCCATTCCATGTTAATAATTTATCACAGATTTTCTTTCTTAATAAATTTTATCTTCATAAATTAATTTAGGTATATAAAAACCTCGTTTCTTTTTTATTTAAGAAACGAGGTTCATATTATTTTAAACTATCTAAATATTTAGCGGTTCTGACCATTTGATGAGAATAACCCATCTCATTATCATACCAAGCTACTACTTTTACCAATTGTTTACCATCAACTTCTAAAACATCAGTTAACAAGCCATCGACTAAAGCCCCACAAGATGAACCGATAATATCACTAGAAACGACTGGATCAAAAGTAAATTTTAAGGTTTCATTACAACTATTCATTAAAGCGGTATTAACTTCTTCAACGGTCACATTACGCTTTAATTCTAAAGTTAAATCAACAACCGAACCAGTTGGAGTTGGAACTCTTAAAGCACTACCATCTAATCTTCCTTTTAAAGAAGGAATAACTAAACCTAAAGCACTTGCAGCGCCAGTACTAGATGGAATAATATTCATCGCACCTGCTCGACCACGACGAGCTTTAATACCTTTTTTATGAGCGACATCTAAAATAACTTGATCGTTAGTATAAGCATGAACAGTTGTCATATAACCTTTAACAATACCAAATTTATCATTAATTACTTTCGCGACTGGCGCTAAACAATTGGTGGTACAAGAAGCTGCTGAAATAATTTGTTCGGTACCATCTAAAGTATCATGATTAACATTATAAACAATCGTTTTCATTTCCCCTTTACCAGGAGCAGAAATAATAACTTTTTTAGCTCCCGCCTCAATATGTTTATAAGCATCTTCATGTTTGACAAATTTACCAGTACATTCAAATACTTGATCGATTCCTAATTCACCCCAAGGTAAATTAGCTGGATCCATTTCTTTAAATATTTTTATTTTATGATTACCGACAATAATGTTATTCTCATCGAAACTGATTTCATCAACTTTATAATTACGATGATTAGTATCATACTTTAACAAATAAGCTATTTGTTCAGCATCGGTTAAATCGTTGATAGCAACAATTTCGATACTAGGATCTTCCTCCATAATTCTAAAAACTAATCTTCCAATTCTTCCAAAACCATTTATTGCTACTTTCATTATATCATTCCTTTCTTTTAATGGAAGCTACTACCACCGATAAATTCTCTTAAAACGGATGATTTAGGGACATCATCTGAAGGTATTGGTAGAAAATTTCTTAAAAAATTAATTAACCTAATTGCTTCAGGATAGACTTCATCATCTTCGTTAACAGAGAATAATAACGGTTCAGCATATATTTTTAATACTCCTAATTCATAGATTAGAGCTGAATTAATAATGACATCGGCTTCATTTTGATATGGGAAGACATATTCTTCTTCTCCTTCTAAAATGTTTTTCCACAGTCTTAAAGTATCGGCAGCACTTCTACCACGATACATATTATCGCGAATAATTCTTCTTAATCTTCTTGTATCGGAAGTATGAATCCGATTATGATTATCGATATTTAATTGCGTTAAAGGGCTAATATAAATTTTAAACTTATTATTATCGTCAATTGCCATCGTTAATTTAGGATTTAAGGCATGTAAGCCTTCGATAATAACAATATCATTTTCCCCTAACTGTAAGGTTTTACCTTTATATTCTCTTTCTCCAATCACAAAATTAAATTCCGGTAAAGATACTTTATCGCCATCTAATAATTTAAGTAAATGTTTATTAAATAAATTAGTATCGACTGCTTCAATCGTTTCAAAATCATATTCCCCATTCGGTTTTTTAGGTGTATCCACGCGATTAACAAAATAATCATCGATCGAAATACTATGAGTTTTAAAACCTCTAGCTTTTAGATAAACAGCTAATTTACGAGCAGTCGTTGTTTTACCACTTGATGAAGGTCCAGCTAATAAAATAATTTTAACTTTGCCCATTTTGTTATGAATCATATCAGCAACTTTAGCTAATTGACTATTATAATTAGCTTCTGCCAATTGAATAACATCATTATATTCACCAATAGAAACTATTTTATTTAAATCAGCGACATTGGAAATACCGACTGTTTTACCCATATTGGTATAATCTAAAAAAGCATCAAAGACTAATTTTTGGTGAGAATAATCTTGTGTTGTTTTGGGATTATAGATTGAAGGATAACTTAAAACAAAACCGTTATCTTTAATATAGGTAAGTTTAAATTCATTTAAAACACTAGTACTATAAGGCATCTCACTGAAAAAATAATCATAATATTCATCTAAACGATATAAATTAATATAAGTATTACTAATATATTTATAAACATCGACTTTATCATATTGCTTTTTCTTTTTGAAATATTGAATCGCATCTTTTCTTGAAACACTTAATTTAACAAAGTTATAATCTTGTTTAACGATTTCTTGCATTTTATCTTCAATTTGTTTAATTATATCTTTATTGATTTTTCTATTCACCATTTCACAATAAACACCTTTATCGATCGAGTGTTGGATAATAACTTCCGCATCATTACCTAAAACTTTTTTAATTGCGACAATCAATAAAAAATGGACACCATGAGAATAAACAGTATGCCCCAAGGTAGAACTGCGGTCATAAAAATCAATTTGACATTTTTTGGTCAATTTATATGCTAGTTCTTCAACGACATTATCCACTTTAGCCACTAAGATGGGAAAATTATATTCATTTTGAAAACTATGCGCTATTTCTAATAAAGTAGTATTTTCAGGGTACTCTCTAATAACTTTATTTTTATATTCAACTTTAATCATCTTTTCCATCATATCATCCCTTTATTCTTTATTCATTATATCAGAAAAAAAAAATTTTGTCATTTGTTTTAATGAATATTTTATTTAATTATTACCTATTATATTAAATAGGAGATGATTTTATGCTTATACCAACTATAATTGAAAAAACCAATAATAGTGAAAGAGCTTATGATATTTATTCGCGATTATTAAAAGATCGAATTATTATCTTAACGGGTGAAATCGATGATCATAGTGCGAATATCGTCGTTGCCCAATTATTATATTTAGATAGTCTTAATCATGATGATATTAGTTTATACATAAATAGCCCAGGCGGCAGTATTACCGCTGGGATGGCTATTTATGACACAATGAATTTTATTAAAAGTGAAGTTTCCACTATCTGTATCGGTATGGCAGCATCGATGGGCGCCTTTTTATTAGCCAGTGGCCAAAAAGGGAAACGTTACTGCTTACCGAATAGTGAAGTTATGATCCATCAACCTTTAGGAGGAGCGAGTGGGCAAGCGACAGAAATTAAAATAGCAGCAGAACATATTTTAAAAATTAAAGAAAAATTAAATAAAATTCTGGCTTCAAACACTGGTAAAGATATAAAAACAATTGAAGAAGATACCGAAAGAGATAACTTTCTATCAGCTTTAGAAGCACGAGAATATGGTCTAATTGACCAAATATTATAGAGAAGAATCTTCTTCTCTATTTTGATGTATTTTGATAATATTTTTCGCCTAATTCAACTAATCTTTTCGTCATTTCGCCACCAACGGTTCCATTTAAACGGGAAGTTTGATCAGCACCTAAAGTAATACCTAATTCACGAGCAATTTCATACTTTAAATTTTCTAAAGCTTGTTTTGCTCCTGGTACAACTAATTTATTGGTATTTTTCATTTTATCACCACCTTACATTATTATTATGGATTAAATTTAATAATCAATGTGTGGTAAAAAAAAGTAGATAGCAAATTTGCTATCTATTTTAATTATTTAGCTTGGTAACCACCTAAGTTTTGTTGTCCCATTTGAACTAATCTCTTAGTGATTTCTCCACCTACTGAACCATT
>CALVVP010000040.1 GCA_944363895.1 uncultured Bacilli bacterium
TAAAATGGCTGGACGTCATGGTAATAAAGGTGTTATTTCCTTAATCTTACCAAAAGAAGATATGCCTTATATGGCTGATGGAACACCAATCGATATTTTACTTAATCCATTAGGTGTACCATCACGGATGAATATCGGTCAGATTTTAGAAATGCATTTAGGTGCTGCAGCTAAAAAATTAAATATTCATGTTATGACGCCAGCTTTTGATGGCGCAACTAGAAGTGAAATTATCGATGCTTTAAAAGAAGCTGGATTAGATGAAGATGGTAAGATGGTTTTATATGATGGTCGAACTGGGGAACCATTCGATAACCGGATTTCAGTTGGGGTTATGTACATGATTAAACTACACCATATGGTTGATGATAAATTACATGCTCGTTCAACTGGACCTTACTCATTAGTAACCCAACAACCATTAGGTGGTAAAGCACAATTTGGTGGTCAAAGATTTGGGGAAATGGAAGTTTGGGCATTATATGCTTATGGTGCTGCTCATGTCTTACAAGAGATGATGACCATTAAGTCGGACGATGTCGTTGGCCGAGTTAAAGTATATGAAGCTTTAGTTAAAGGACAGCCACTCCCACCAAGTAGTGTTCCAGAAAGCTTTAGAGTATTGATTAAAGAGTTCCAAGCTTTAGGTTTAGATATTAGTGTTTTATCGGAAAATGGTAAATTAGTCGATATGAAAGAAATCGAAGCAATGGATCAAGAAGGATTTGTCAATGTCGAAGATTTTGAAAATAGTATCGAACCAATTTCTATGACTGATGAACCAACAGAAAAAATTAATGAAGATGAGTTTGAAGATGATGAAATCGAAGAACCAGATGATTTAGACGAAGAATTAGAAGATATAGAGAAGGGGGCTATGTAATGAATATTAATGAATTTGAAGGATTAAAAATTTCAATAGCATCTCCAGAGAAAATTCGTTCTTGGTCTTATGGCGAAGTAAAAAAAGCCGAGACTATTAACTATCGAACTTTAAAACCAGAAAGAGACGGATTATTTTGTGAAAAAATATTTGGTCCCACTAAAGATTTTGAATGTTCATGTGGTAAATATAAAAGATTAAGATATAAAAATATCGTTTGTGATCGTTGTGGAGTTGAAGTAACTCGTAGTAAAGTAAGAAGAGAACGGATGGGTCATATCGAGTTAGCAACTCCTTGCTCTCATATTTGGTTTTTTAAAGGTGTACCATCGAGAATCGGTTTAGTTTTAGATATGTCACCGCGTGATTTGGAAGAAGTATTATACTTTGTTAGTTATGTGGTGTTAGACCCAGGAAGTGCTCCTTTAGAAAAAAAACAAACTATTTCAGATAAAGAATATCGTAGTTATTATGAAAAATATGGCAATTCTTTTAGAGTTGGAATGGGTGCTGAAGCAATTAAAGAATTGCTAGAACAAGTTAATTTAGAAGAAGAAGTTAATACAATTAAAGAAGAAATCGAAAGTATTAAAGATGCAACTAGTCAAAAAAGAATTAGATTAATTAAACGATTAGATGTTTTAAATGCTTTCTTAGAATCAGGTAATCGTCCTGAATGGATGATTTTAGAAGCACTACCAGTAATTCCACCGGAACTTCGTCCCATGATTCAATTAGATGGTGGTCGCTTTGCCACATCTGATTTAAATGATCTATATCGAAGAGTAATCAATCGTAATAATCGTTTGAAAAAATTGATGGAATTAGGTGCTCCTTCAATTATTATCCAAAATGAAAAAAGAATGTTACAAGAAGCGGTCGATGCTTTATTCGATAATGGTCGACGTGGTAGAAATATCACTGGTGCTGGTAATCGGCCACTTAAATCTTTATCTAGTATGTTAAAAGGTAAACAAGGAAGATTTAGACAAAACTTATTAGGTAAAAGAGTTGATTATTCTGGTCGTTCAGTTATTGTTGTTGGGCCATCACTTAAAATGTATGAATGTGGTATTCCTAAAGAAATGGCCTTAGAATTATTCAAACCACATGTTATTAATGGTTTGGTTTCGAAAGAAATCGCTTCGAATATTAAAGCGGCTAAAAGAATGATCGAAAATCAAGATGAAAGAGTTTGGGATATCGTCGAAGAAAAAATTAGTGAACATCCAGTTTTATTGAACCGAGCTCCTACTTTACATAGACTTGGTATTCAAGCTTTCCAACCGAAATTAATTGAAGGTAGAAGTATCAGACTTCATCCATTAGTTTGTACGGCATTTAATGCTGACTTTGATGGTGACCAAATGGCTGTTCACGTACCTATTTCTGATGAAGCACAAGCTGAAGCTAGAATTTTAATGTTAGGTGCGAATAATATCTTGTCACCGAAAGATGGTCAACCAATTGTTACCCCAGGTCAAGATATGATTTTAGGTAACTATTATATAACCATTGAAAAAGCTAATCTTAAGGGTGAAGGAAGAGTCTTTAAAAATGATAATGAAGCTTTAATGGCATATGAAAGAAGAGAAATAACTTTACACACGCGTATTGCGATACCTGCTCGTTCATTTAAACATAAGATTTTTCCTGATAAGTATTTAGATAAATATTTAGTTACGACTCCTGGTAAATTATTATTTAATGAAATTTTCCCAGATAGTTTCCAATATATCAACGATGGTAGTGAAGAGAATATTGAAAAAATCACACCAAGCAAATACTTTATCGATAAGGGTAAAAATATTAAAGAAGAAATTGCTAAGATGGAATTAGTTAAACCGTTTGGTAAGAAAGTATTAACTAAATTAATTGCCCAAATTTATAAAAGATATCAGACTACCGAAACTTCGGTTATGCTTGATAAAATGAAAGATTTAGGTTTTAAACATTCAACTTTATCTGGTATCTCGATTGGTATTGGTGATATTATTGAATCAAAAACTAAACCAGAAGTTTTAAAAGAAGCAAGTCTTAAAGTAGATACTATCAATAAACAATTTAAACGAGGCTTAATTACGGATAGAGAACGTTATGACAATGTTGTTGAAACATGGAATCAAGCAAAAGATAAAATAGCTGAAGAGTTAGAAGGCTTTATTAAAACCCATAAAGATAACTCCATTTCGATGATGATCGATTCTGGTGCTCGTGGTAATATGTCTAACTACAACCAAATGGCCGGTATGCGGGGTTTAATGATGAAGCCAACTGGTGAAGCAGTTGAAATTCCTATTACTTCTTCATTTGTCGAAGGAGCGAATGTATCCGAATTCTTCTTAGCTACTCACGGTGCACGTAAAGGAGCTGTTGATACGGCGTTAAAAACAGCTGATGCTGGTTATTTAACGCGGCGTTTAGTCGATGTTGCCCAAGATATGATTGTTAAAGAAGATGATTGTGGTACTGGTGAAGGTGTGATTGTCGAAGCATTTATCGATGATAAGAACAACACGGTTGTTGAAAGTTTAAGAGATCGGATTGTCGGAAGATTTACTAATAAACGTGTTTTACACCCTGAAACTAAAGAAGTTATCGCTGAAAGAAATACTTATATTACCGAACAATTAGCTGATAAAATTATTAAAGCAGGTATTACTAAAGTACCAATTAGAACCGTTTTAACTTGTAAGACAGAACATGGTGTATGTTGTAAATGTTACGGTCGTAATTTAGCAACCGGTTCTTTAGTTGAGGTTGGTGAAGCTGTCGGTATTATGGCGGCCCAATCAATTGGTGAACCTGGTACTCAGTTAACAATGCGTACTATTAACTCTGGTGGTGTTGCCGGAGATGATATTACTCAAGGTTTACCTCGTGTTCAAGAGTTATTTGAAGCACGTAATCCGAAAGGTAAAGCCACTATTTCGGAAATCAATGGTAAAGTTACTAAGATTGAAGAAGAAAATGGTAAATTTGAAATTACGGTTGCTAACGATGCCGAAACGAAAGTTCACTCAACTAATTATGGCGCTAAATTAAATGTTAGTTTAAATCAAGAAGTTGAAGCTGGTGATAAATTAACTTTTGGTGCTATTAATCCGAAAGAATTGTTAGTTGTCACTGATCCAATTACGGTTCAACAATATATTTTATTAGAAATTCAAAAAGTATATCAATCACAAGGTGTTAGTATTTCCGATAAACATGTTGAGATTATTGCTAAAAGAATGATTTCTAAAATTAAAATTATTTCCTCAGGTGATTCATTATATTTACCAGGTACAATGGTCAATATTAATCATTTTGCTGATGTTAATAAACAACTTATTTTGGAAGGAAAAACTCCAGCTTTAGGTCGTCCTGTCTTATTAGGTATTACTAAAGCAAGTTTAGAAACTGATTCATTCTTATCAGCGGCTTCTTTCCAAGAAACAACCCGTATTTTAACTGATGCTGCTATTCATGGTCGAATTGATGAACTAAATGGTTTAAAAGAAAATGTTATCATTGGTAAGTTAATTCCAGCAGGAACAGGAGCTAAGAAATATAAGAAAGTTAATTATGATTTAGAGATACCTTATCTTGATGATGAACCACTTGAAGCTTTAGAACAAGAATTAATGGATTAATTTCCATTAATTTTTTATTGACTAATAACTTATTTTAAGTTAAAATTAATATAGAGATAAGGTGATGATAATGAGAAAAAATAAAATTAAATTAGCAAATTGCAAACCTGGGGGGGGGGGGCAAAATCTTTATAAAATAAGACTAAACTATGGTTTTACACTTATTGAATTATTAGGGGTTTTAATTATATTAGCGGTAATTGCATTAATTACTTTTCCGATTATTGATAATTCGATTAAAAGTAGTCGGGAAAAATCTTTGGAAAGAACAATCGATACTATCGAAGAAGCAGCTTATCGTTATAGTATTGAAAATGATATTGGCTACCCAAGCGAACAACAAGCTCTTTATTTGAACGAAATTCAAAACAAGGGCTTTTTATCGTCTTCAATTATAAATCCCGTGACCAATGAAGAATTAGCAGGATGTGTCTGGTATTATTGGGATACAAATTATAATCAGTATGTTTTTGAATATGATATGGAATGTGTTCAAACGGATACTGAACCAGTCATAAATATTGCTTATAATGAAGATTTAATCAATAGTAATGGCTGGGCGAAAGAAGATATTGCGGTTACTTTAAGTGGTAATGGGGATATTAAGTATTGTATAAGTAGTAATGAATGTGAACCAAATGAAATAATCGAAACCGGCAATAATACTAAATTTATTACCACGGAAGGAACAACTTATTTATGTGCTTCAACAAGCAATAGTTTAGGAAATAGTAATACTTTATGTCAAAGTTTTAACTTGGATAAGACTAATCCTACAGCGGGAACGGCGACATTTGCTGGAACTTTAGGCAGTAATGACTGGTATACAACTGATATAACAGTCAATGTAATAGATGGAAGTGATAATTTATCTGGTCATAGTAGTACCATAAGTAATATAGAAAGTATCACTTCTAACACAACTGGAACAACCGTTAGAATTACAACTACCGATTTGGCTGGTAATTCTTCTTCAAGAGATTACTTAATTAAAGTTGATAAAGATAGTCCAAGTTTAATAGCGAAAGATGGAGCAGTCGAAATAACAGAAGGCGATAGTAATGTTGTCAGTAATTATTTTAATGCAAGTTATAGTATCAGTGGTGGAAGTATATCATGCACACCCACTAATACCAATAGTTTAGATACAGGTACCCAAACTTTAAGTTGTACTGCTACTGGGGGAAATGGTAAAACGGCATCTGCTTCAAAACAAATAACAGTTAAAGCAGCAATTTATGAAGATAATACAGGAGCCAATAGTCCAGAATTATTGGACAATATGATTCCAATTAAATATAATGGAAGTAATTGGGTTTATGCTGATGTAACTCAAGAATGGTATGATTATGATAATAAAGAATGGGCTAATGCAGTGGTGTTAAATAGTGGAGTAAGTAAAAATGTTGGTGATACTATCAGTGAAAGTGAAATAGCATTATGGTATGTATGGATACCAAGATATAAATATCAATTATTTAACGCTAATAATGGTAGTGTCTTACAACAACTGATCAATGTCGAATTTGAAAGTGGAACCGCTACTACCGGTACAGTATCATGCACTGATGCCGTAAGTGGTTCAGGAAGTAGCAGCGAAACCTGTACTAATGCGGAAAATGGCAATTGGTATACGCACCCAGCTTTTACTTTTGGCGATGAAGAATTAACGGGATTTTGGATTGGTAAGTTTGAAGTAAGCGGAAGTATTAATGCAATGACAATCAAACCAGGTGTAAGTAATTTATCTAAACGAACAGTTTCGAACTTCTTTTTAGCGATTCAAAATATAAGTGCTGTTTATAATTTGAGCGGTGATTCCCACATGATTAAAAATATGGAATGGGGAGCAGTAGCGTATTTGAAGCAAAGTAAATATGGTCTAGGAACTATAGATTTAGATGCAAATTATAGTGGTTATGCAGGAGGTGACGATGATCCAGTAGCATATAAAACTAAAACAACATTAGCGACTACTGGAACAATATATGGAGTATATGACATGTCTGGCAGGGCCTGGGAATATGTCATGGGCAATATGGTAAGTAGTAGTGGTAGTTTTTATGATAGCGGTGCTGGGTTTGGTGGAAGTGTCCCAAATGAGAAATATTATGATAAATATACATATAGCACAAGTAATACAGCTCATGGTCGAGGAAAATTAGGTGATGCATTAAAAGAAACTTTATCTACTTTTGGAAGTGGTACAGGCGGATGGTATAATGATTATACTAATTTTGCCTATTCTAGTTATTCGTGGTTTAAAAGAGGTGGTAGTTCTGGCGATGGTTCAAAATCAGGCGTCTTTGCATCTCTTAACGCAAATGGCTCTGGTGTAAGTAATACTGGTACACGTGCCGTCCTTATACCATAATTTTCTTATCAATTTGATTTTGTATTTATAAAACGATTTATAAACAATCTATATAAATCGTTTTATTTTACTATTGTTTGACACATTAAATTTACTTTTAAATATTAATGTGTTATACTAACAATAGTGATAGATATGGATTTAAGGGATATAAAAGAGTTTACAAAAGATTTTATTAAAATCGCTGTTTTAGTAATAATAGTATTCGCTATATATATGTGGGTAATAGGTATGCAGCAGGTGGTTGGCTCTAGTATGAATAATACCTTAAATAATGGAGATATGGTTTTACTATATAAAGCGGGTTATAAAATAGGTGATGTCGAAAGATTCGATGTTATTTCATTTTATTATGATGAAACCAAATATTTAATTAAAAGAGTAATTGGTTTACCTGGTGAACATGTGGCTTATAAAGATAATAAACTATATATTAATGGTGAATATATTGAAGAAAATCGTGATTTTATTACGGAAGATTTTGATTTAAATGAGTTAGGTTATGATGTAATACCTGATGATATGTATTTTGTATTGGGCGATAATCGAGAAAATAGTTTAGATAGTAGAGAAATTGGTTTGGTTAAAAAAGAAGATATAGTCGGGGAAGCAATAGCACGGGTATGGCCGATTACAAGTATTAAATTAATTAAATAGGGAGGATTTATGGCATATATTAAATTTAAAGAATTAACTAAATATTTTGATTTTAAAGATGAGACAGATCCGAAAGATTTACCTTGGTATACTTTAGAATATACTTACGATGATGAAGAAATTATTTTGGGCTATAAAAATAGTAAAGACTATGTTGTTTTTACGACTAAAAGAATGTATTTATTTGATCGTGATATAGCTGGTATCTATTATAAAAAAATTCATATTATTCCTTATAAATCAATATCAAGTGGCGCTATTGATTTTAAACCAGGGAAAGCGGAATTATTATTTTCCTTAGATAGTGGTTATCAATTACATATTAACTTTATAAACATGAATCATGATAAAAAAGAGAATTTAAAAAAAATATATAAAATCATTTTTAGCGGACATTAAAAGCCGTTTTTTTATTCAATTTTTAAAATTGATTAGATAAATTTGCAAAATTTGTAAAAAAAATTCATTAAATTTTATTTTTTAGCGTTAAAATACTTGATTTTTTTTGTATATTTGGTATTATATAATTACATTTAGGCGATTTTCTCGTCTAATTGAATATTCATATTACGGGAGGGGAAATATATGGATAAGAAAAAAATTATTATCGTTATAGTTGTTTTCTTACTCTTAGGTACTATGGTTTATTCATTCGCCAACCCTGGTACTGGAGATGAACAACTAGAAGGTAATGATCCACCAACTGAAGAACAAGGTGGCAACCAAGATGATGGTCAAGATGATGAACAACAAGGGGACAGCCAAGATGATAATCAAGATGACGAGCAACAAGATGATAGTCAAGATGACAATCAACAAGGAAATGATACACCTGTAGCTGGTGGTGATGATTCTGTTGAGCAAACTACTGATTATTTATCTTTAGCACAACAAGCAGTAGAAAAAGCTGAACAATCTTTAGCGCAAGGTGATGTTACTGAAGCTAATGAAGCTATTCAAGATGTTATTGATAATGCTAATGAAGATGTTAGTGATTTGCAAAATCGAATTGAAAATGTTCAAAACATTATTGATTTTGAAACATTATTAACACAATTAGAAAATAAAACAAATGGTACTACTAATAAAGATGAATTAGATGTTGTAAGAAATGATGAAGAAACTACAACAACGACAACAACTTTAGATAATTTAGTAGCAGATTTAGCTAATGTTGAAACTAATGCTGATAAAATAGTTAGTTTAACTAATCGCTATAATACAGTATTAGCTAAATTAGAAGATACTACTCCACCTAGTGTAGAAGGTATCGTAAATGGCGAATATACCAAAGGACCAGTAAGTTTAACAATTACTGATGATGCTAGTTTCACAGCTACATTAAATGGTGAAAACTATGTTACTGGTACGGAATTTGAAGATGGCGAATATACTTTAACTGTAATTGATGCTTCATTTAATACAAGCGTTGTTACTTTTACAGTTGATAATGTAATACCAACATTTAATTATACAAATGGTAAAATTGTTAAAGAAGGGACTTTAGTTTTTGATGATGCAAATTTTGATTACATTAAATTATATAATCATATAACTAAAGAAACTGAAATTATTTATGCAAAT
>CALVVP010000041.1 GCA_944363895.1 uncultured Bacilli bacterium
AATGCGTAAATATGAAATTATGTTTATAGCTAGACCAACTTTATCTGAAGAAGAAAAGAAAAATGTGATTGCTAAATTTTCTAAAATTTTAACAGATAATAAAGCTACTATAACTAGTGAAAAAGATATGGGACAAAGAGAATTAGCTTATGAAATTAAAGATTTTAAATCTGGTTTTTATTATGTTATTACTCTTGAAGCTAATGATGATGTTGCTATCAATGAATTTGATCGACAAGCAAGAAATACATCTGATATCATTCGTCATTTGATTACTAAAATCGAAGACTAAGGAGGAATTATGAATAAAGTTTTATTAGTAGGAAGATTAACTGCTAAACCAGAATTAAGATATACTAATTCTAATATTCCATATACTCGTTTTTCTGTAGCAGTAGATGGAGTACCAGGTGCGAATGGTGAAAAAAGAACTGATTTCATCAATACTGTAGCTTGGAGGAAACAAGCTGAAAATATTTGTCAATATTTAAATAAAGGTAGTTTAGTTTCTGTTGAAGGAAGAATTCAAACCGGAAGTTATACAGATAAAGATGGTAATAAGAGATATACGACTGATGTAGCAGCTGACAATGTTAGATTTTTAGAATCTAAAGCGCAAACTGAATCAAGAGCTAGTGCTACTCCATATGATTTCCAACAACCATCTAACGATATTAATGTCGATAATGATCCATTTGCTGATTTTGGTGATAGTGTATCAATCGACGATAACTTTTTAGATTAAGGAGGAATTATGGCGGAATTTTATCGTAAAAAGAAAAAAGTATGCCAAATGTGTGCTGGTAAAACCATAGATTATAAAGATGTTGAAACAATTAAAAGATGTGTAAGTAATGAAAAAGGCAAAATTTTACCAAGAAGAATTACTGGAGCATGTGCAAAACATCAAAGACATATAGCTAATGAAGTTAAAAAAGCACGTTTTATGGCTTTAATTCCATTCACCAAATAGTGAATGGTTTTTTTATATATATTTTGCAATATTCACTAAATATGATAGAATAATAGCGGTATTTTAAAGCGGTGATTGGATGAAAGACATAATTTATTTAGATTTAAAAACAACAGTTGGGACGAAATTATTTATAAAACCAAAACGATTTTTAGCTATTAAGCAAGAATTAATCGATTTTTTAAAAGATGAAAAACATTTATGTACAAAATCTTTTGCGCAAACAGTGATGTTTTCTCACGAGTTAAAAGCTAACAATCAAATTGAAGGTTATGGTGACGATGTAGAAATAATAAAAAAAGTTATTGCCCGAGCTGAAGATATACCTGATAAAAATAAAAGGCAACGAATTTTAAATTTATATCATGGTTATAATTATATTTTAAGGAATCGAGAAATTAATCCTGATACTTTAAAAAAATTATATAGTATTTTAAGTAAAGATTTATTAGATCCGAAAGATTTAGCTAGAATGGGTGAATTTTATCGGATGGCACCAGTTTATATTTTAAAAAACGGTCGTTTAGATATTCCACCTTACCAAGGGGTTATAGCTTGTGATATTGAAAATTATATGACGGATTATTTTAATTTTTTAAATATAGAAATAGATGGTGATATAACTGATGAATATATTAAAAGTCAAATTCTGCACTATTATTTTGTCTATATTCATCCTTATTTCGATGTCAATGGCCGAACTAGTCGAACTTTAAGTATGTGGTATTTACTTAATAAAAAAAGTTATCCTTACATTATTTTCAACCGTGGCATAAGTTTTAAGGATAGTGAATATACAAAAGTCATTGAAGATGTCCGAGCTTATCATGATTTATCTTATTTTATCGATTATATGTTAACTACTGTCAAAGTTGAATTAGAAAAGGAATATATTATGCAGTTAGAAGCTAATTTAGCTAGCGATAAGTTAAATGGTATTGATTACCAAACTTTACTTTATTTTTTAACAATCAAAGGAAATAAAACGGTTTTAGATTTTGTTAATATGTATAATCGTTTCAATGATAAGAAAAAAGCTAAAGAAATTTATGAAACAATGATTGTTTCATTATTGGATAAACAAGTTTTAGATGTCGAGAGAATTACTCAAAAGAATATGTTTGATGATAAGCACAATCTTATTTTAAAACTAAGAAATACTAAAGAAATATCTAAAGATAAAGTTAAAAGATTGGTTTTATAGGAGGGATATTTATGATTTATACTGGAAGTTACAAAAATTGTTTAAAAGGGCATCTAGTGTCTATATCAGGAGATCGCGGGAAATGCGTTAATTTTCTTGGCGCTTGTTTTTCGGCTTTAGCTCCTAAATTATCATTTTGGAAAATCTGGCACGATAATATTGGTAAAGTTCCTGATGAGATAAACAATAATTATTATATTGAAGAATATTATGAACAGGTTTTAAAGCAACTTGATCCAAATGAAATTATTAGATATTTCATCGATGGAACGATTCTTTTGTGTTATGAAGATAATTTAGAATTTTGTCATCGACATATCGTTGCTTATTGGTTAGAAAAAACTTTGGGTATTAATGTTCCTGAAGTCAAAGTTGACAAGACGGGAAATATTACCATTTTAGATAGACCTATTTGGATTGGGGAAGTTTTAGACGAAGTGATGCATCGACAAATAGCTAAAAAAGATTTGCAAGAGAATGCAGCAAAACAATTAGTTAAAAAGCCGAATTATT
The DNA here is from genome assembly GCA_944363895.1 of uncultured Bacilli bacterium. Lineage (GTDB taxonomy): Bacteria > Bacillota_I > Bacilli_A > RF39 > UBA660 > Faecisoma. Next base: position 2,691 of record CALVVP010000041.1, read on the forward strand.
ATGACCCTAACTTAGAGTTTTTTAGAAAATGTATTGAAAGAAAGTGATTGAATTGAAAAAACCAGAATTATTATCACCAGCCGGTAATTTTGAAAGTTTAAAAGCGGCGATATTAGCCGGATGCGATGCGGTTTATTTAGGAGGAAAATTATTTGGGGCCAGAGCTTTTTCTAATAATTTTTCCAATGAAGAATTAGTTGAAGCCATTAAATATGCTCATTTATACGGTGTTAAAGTTTATGTGACAGTTAATATCTTAATTTATGAACATGAAGTTGATAAATTTATGGAATATATTGATTTTCTATATAAAAATAATGTCGATGCTTTAATCGTTCAAGATATTGGAATGATGGATTTAATTAGAAAAACTTATCCTTTACTAGAATTACATGCTTCGACACAGATGCATATCCATAATTTAAACGGCGTTAAATTAATTGAAAACTTAGGGTTAAAAAGAGCCGTTTTAGCGCGGGAATCATCGATCGATTTAATTAAAGAAATAAGACAAAATACGAATATTGAATTAGAAGTATTTATTCATGGTGCTTTGTGTATCAGTTATTCAGGACAGTGTTTATTTAGTAGTTTAATTGGCAATCGGAGTGGTAATAGAGGTAGTTGTGCGGGAAGTTGTCGACAAAAATATGATTTATTAATCAACAACAAAAAAGTTAACAATGAGCAGTATTTGTTGAGTGCTAAAGACTTATGTAGTTTAGAAAATATAGGTAAGTTAATTGATATTGGTGTCGATAGTTTAAAAATCGAAGGCCGAATGAAATCACCTAGTTATGTCTATTTAGTAACTAAAATATATCGTCAAGCAATTGATTCTTATATTGAAAATAAACAAGTTAAAATTGATTTAAATGAATTGAATGATTTAAAAAAAATATTTAATCGCGAATATACAAAAGGATTTTTATTTAATGAAAAAGATATCGTTAATTCATATCGCCCTAATCATTTAGGAATAGAAATAGGTAAAGTAATAAAATCGCAAAATAATTATGCTGATATTTTCCTTACAGATGATTTAAACATCAATGATGGGATTAGATTTATTGATGATGATATCGGTTTTACTGTAACTAGTTTATTTAAAAATAAAAAAAGAATTGAACACGCTAAAAAAGGTGATATAGTTTCCATTTATTATAAAGGTAAAATAAGTAAAACTAAAGTAGTTAAAACAACGGATTATTTGTTAAATAAAAAAATCGAAGATATTTTAAAAAATAAAAGGAAAATTAAAATTAAAGGACTTTTAGAAGCTTACTTAAATAAACCTCTTAAATTAACAATAACTGACGGTAATAATGAAGTTATAGTAACTGGTAATATTGTGGAAAAGTCAATTACTAGTCCGATTAGTTACGAGAGAATCAAAGAACAGCTAAATAAGTTAGGTAATACTATTTATATATTTAATGAGCTAGATATAAAAGGTGATAATGATATTTTTATAGCAATTAAAGAATTAAATGATTTAAGAAATAAAGCGATGAATTTATTAAATGAAAAAAGATTATATCAATATAAGTATACTAAAGAAAAATATACAATTGAATTACCTAATTTTAAAAAAGAAAAAAATTATAATATTTTAATTTATAATTTAAAACAATATCATAAAATTAAAAATAATAATTATAAGTATATTTATATGGAACAAGATTTATTTAATAAAATAGACGATAAAAGAAAAGTTTTAAAACTAAGTCGTGTTTTAGAGCATCATTCAAATTACAACCAAAAATTATTAGTTGGGGAATTAGGTAGCTTAATTTATAAAGATATATTAACTGATTTTTCATTTAATGTAACTAATTCTTATGCTGTCGCATTTCTACACAATCTAGGAGTTTTCCAAGTAACTTTGTCTTATGAATTAACGGATACGCAAATAAAAAGTTTAATTGATGCTTATCATGAAAGATACAATAAACATCCTAATTTAGAGTTAGTTATATATGGTAAATTAGAAGCGATGATTTCAAAATATAATATTAATCAAAAATATAAGGTTAATAAATCGATTTTATTAGATAGATTCAATAACAAATATTCAATTATTATTAAAGATAATTTAATGCATATTTATGATTATAAAAAAAGAAATTATCAAGATAAAGATAAATATTTTAAAATGGGTATTAATAATTTAAGATATAATTTAGATGATGAAGAATAGTTTACAATTTTTGTAGACTATTTTTTCTTAAACTTATTGCAGAAAAGCTTAATAAAATATATAATATTGTATAAGGAAGTGCGTATTATGTTTGAAAAGATATCATATTTAAGTAAAAGAATTGTTAAAATGAATTACAAAAAATTTTTTGATGTTATCAATCGGATTCACCAAAAAACTAATAAAAATAGGGTTGTTTTGTTTTTTGACATAGTTTATTGTGGATTAAGATATCAAGCGGGATATACCGATTATGAATCATTTGCGATGTATAATTTAAATTCTAAACAAAGAAAAACTATTTTAACGAGAGGTATTAATAACCATTTAGTCAAAAAATATAATGATCCTAATTATATTCATTATTTTGTTAATAAAAATGAATTTGATAAGAAGTTTAATAAATTTTTAAAAAGAGATTGGCTATATTTAGATGGCAATAACGAAGAAGAGTTTAATAAATTTATCAAAGATAAAAAAGAAATAATTGTTAAACCAATCGATGGTACTCATGGCGATGGGGTTAAAAAAATAAAACCTAATAAAAATACTTATAAAAAATTAATTAAAGAAAAGTTATTATTAGTCGAAGAAGTGATTCAACAGTCAGAAGAGATGAATAAATTAAATCCCAATAGTGTTAATACGGTAAGAGTTATTACTTTTAACGAAAATGATCAATGTACGATTGTTGTTGCTTGTCTAAGAATTGGCAATAAAAAAATAATTGATAATTTTAATGGTGGGGGAATGGTTGTTCCTATCAATTTAAAAACTCATAAAGTAGAGTTTCCTGCTGTCGATAAGGATGGTCATGTTTATTACAAACATCCAGTTACGAAAACTGATATTGTCGGTTTTGAAATACCTGAATTTAAGAAAATTGAAAAATTGGTATTAGAAGCAAGTAAACAAGTTCCCCAAGTTGGATATATTGGTTGGGATGTGGCTATTAGTAAAAAAGGACCATGTTTAGTTGAAGGTAATGAATTTCCTAGTCACGACCTATTCCAATTACCACCTCATTCAACTGATGGAATCGGAATATTACCAGAATTTCAAAAAGTATTAAAAAAATAAGGTGATGTTATGTTTTACATAAGTTTATGGTTAAGTAAAGTGTATTTGTTTTTAACTAAAAATAAAATGAATGATAAAGCCGGTAGTTTAGCTTTAAAACTCGATAAAAATTTTTATAAACATATTAACAAACCAGGTATTGTTATCGCAGTTACGGGAACTAATGGTAAAACAACAACTTGTAATTTTTTAGTTGATTTGTTAGAAAAAAATGGTTATAAAGTAACGAGTAATCGGGAAGGCGCTAATTTCTTACCGGGTATTGCTAAAGCATTAATGAAAGGGGTTAATTTATTTAATAAACCTAAAGTTGATGTGGCTATTATTGAATTTGATGAATTAGGTAGTAAAAAAGTTTTACCCCTTATTAAACCAACTTATGTCGCAGTTACGAATCTTTTTTCTGATACGATGAAAAGAAATGCTCATACCGATTATGTCTTTAGTAAGATAGAAGAAGGATTACCTAAAGATACAGTTTTATTTTTAAATGCTGATGATTTGATCAGTTCGCAATTGGGAAAAGATAATCCCAAAATATATTTTGGAATCGATAAATTAAAAACGGATAGTAAAGTTAACCATTCTTTAGTTCAAGATATAAGAGTCTGTCCAAAATGTTACACACCATTAGAATTTGATTATTTTCACTATCACCATTTAGGAAAAGCTAGATGTCCTAAATGTGGTTTTACTAATCCAACTCCTAAATATAATTTAACTGATATTGATTATAAAAAAAGAACGATAACCATTAATAAAGAACAATATTTATTAGTTAATGATGGTTTATTTAATATTTATAATGAATTATTAGCGATTGCTATATTAAAAGAAATAGGTGTTAAAAATATTAATGAAAGTTTAAAAACATTAGAAGTAGTTAAAACTCGTTATAATAAAATTAAAGTTAAAAATATCGAAATAATCTCGCAAATGGCGAAAGGTCAAAATCCGATTGCCGTTTCAAGAGCTTTAGATTATACCAAAAACTTAGAAGGAAAAAAAGAAGTAATTATTATTTTAGATGATGTTTATGATCAAAAAGCTTTAGATAGATCAGAAGTAATGAGTTGGATTTACGACAGTGATTTTGAAGTTTTAAAAGACGATAATATTAAAAAAGTTATAATCGGTGGTTTTAGAGCGTATGATTATAAAGTTAGAATTTTAATGGCGGGAGTAGATGAAAAAAAGATATTTGTAAGTCCTCTTGAGGTCGATACTTATAAATATTTAGATTTTAAAAACATTGATAAAATAATTATAATTCACGATATTTATTTGAATAAAAAAACTAATGAAATTATTTCTAAAATAAAGGATGTGCTAGAATGAAAATAGAAGTACTATATTCGGAAGTTGCCAATTTATATGGTGATTTATTTAATATCCACTATTTAGAAAAAACTATTCCTAATGTTACAGTTTATTATACTGGTTTAAATGATAAACCAAAATTTATCGATGAGAAAATTGACCTAATTTATATGGGACCGATGATGGAAAGGTTTCAAGAGGTAATTATTAATAAATTAAAACCTTATAAGAAAAAAATAAAAGAGCTTATTGAAAACGATACTATCTTTTTAATTACTGGTAATGCTTTAGAAATATTTGGTAGCAAAATCGATGACATTAAAGCTTTAGGTATTTTTAAAACAACGGCTAAAAGAGATTTTACTAAACATCATAACTCTTGTTTCATTGGTGAATTTGCAAAGATGAAAATAGTCGGTTTTAAAAGTCAATTTAGTTATTCTTATGATAATAAATATCCTTTTATTAAGGTTATCAATGGTTATGGAATGAATGAAAATGATTCAAATGAAGGAATAAGGTATCATAATTTTTTTGGAACTTATTTAATTGGTCCTTTCTTAATCTATAATCCGCCATTTACCGAATATTTATTGAAATTATTGAATTGTAATGTAAATATTGCTTATAAAGAAGATGTTTATCAAGCATACAATATAAGAAAAGAAGAATATTTAGCTGATAATTTAAATTTTAAACATTAACGCGTGTTAATGTTTTTAAATTATACGGAATAAAGATTGCAAAAATTACGGAACGAAAATATAAAAACTTTCGAATTGTTACTTACAAATTAAACATTAAAGTGTATAATGTATTTTGAGGTGATTCGATGAATAAAAATGAATATAAACCAAGAATAATCGATAAAAAAATTGAAGAATATTTAAAAATATTTGGGGCTATTTGTATTGAAGGACCAAAATGGTGTGGGAAAACATGGACTTCTTTATTTCATAGCAATAGCGATATAATGTTAGGAAATCCTGCCGGAAATTTTCAAAATAAAAAACTTGCTGAAATTTCACCAGATATTGTTTTAGAAGGGGCTACTCCACGACTCATCGATGAATGACAAGAAGTTCCACATCTTTGGGATGCTGTTCGATATACTGTGGATAAAACAGGCCAAAAAGGACAATTTATTTTAACAGGTTCTGCTACACCAAATCATAAAGGCATTTTACACAGTGGTGCTGGTCGCATAGCTAAATTAAGAATGCGTCCGATGTCGCTTTATGAATCAGAAGATTCAACTGGTGATATCTCATTAGAAGATATATGTAATGGCAAAATAAAAGAAAAAATAACGGGAGAAGTAGATTTAAAAAAAATAATTCATTTAATTATTAGAGGTGGATGGCCAAGCGGTTTAAATACACCTTTAAATAATACCAATTTAATCGCGGAAGAATATCTAAATGCCATTATTGATGATGATGTTTATCGGATAGATGGTATTAAAAGAGATACGAAAAAGATGAAACTATTATTGCAATCGTTAGCGAGGAATGAAAGTACTACCGTAACTAATAAAAGGTTGAAAAATGATATTAAAGAGAAAGCTGACGAAGATATTGACTTAGATACAGTTGCCGCTTATTTAGATATATTTTCAAGGCTTTTTATAACGGATAATCAAAAACCATTTTATCCGCAAATAAGATCGTCAATAAGATTAAAGCAAGCTGAAAAAAAACATTTTTGTGATCCATCTTTAGCTTGTGCTTTATTAAAAGTCACTCCTGATAAACTTCTTAATAACTTAGAAACACTTGGTTTTTTATTTGAATCTTTATGTGAACGTGACTTAAAAATATATGCTGAATCTTTTAATGCCAATTTATATCATTACCAGGATTATGAAGGACACGAAATAGATGCCATTGTCGAATTAGAAAATGGTGATTGGTGTGCTTTTGAAATAAAATTAGGTGCTAATCAAATCGCCGAAGCTGCTAAAAACTTATTAAAGATAAAAAAACAATTTCCAAGTGAAAAAGGACCTAAAGCATTATGTGTTATATGTGGTTTATCGAATGCTATTTATAAAAGAGAAGATGGGGTATTTGTTGTCCCAATTACTGCGTTAAAAAATTAAATTGCGATAATATTTTAAAATATTCGTGCCAAAAATGTGATGAATTTTATAATTATATCTATCAAAAACGTGATATATACTTGACGGAATGTTTAATAAATTTTAATATTTTAAAATTATTGAATACTAAAAAATACTCAGTTTTTTAACTCAGTATTTTTATTTTAAAAAATTTTCAAAAAAAGTACAAAAAAACCTTGATTTTCATATACTTTTATTGTATAATTTTGAATGTGTGACTGCGATGATGTGTAAGGTTGCCGATACACCAGGTTGAGTTGAAGCATAAAATAAAAGAAATCGGGTTATTTACACGGAGTATGTCTATACGAGATATAGGCGAAGGGAGGATATTATGTCTAAAGAAAAAATTCGTATTAGGTTGAAAGCATTTGAACACAAATCATTAGATAAAGCTTGTGCG
>CALVVP010000042.1 GCA_944363895.1 uncultured Bacilli bacterium
TTATATTTGTTTTGCTAAATATGTCAATATTAAATTAGGGACATTTTTACTAATTATTAGCGTACATCAAAAAATACAATAGAGACATTTTCACTAATTATTGCTTTCAAAAAATGAGGACATTTTCACTAATTATTCATATAAAAAAGAAGAAGTTTACACTTCTCTTTTATTACCTGTCAATTCATAGCCAGCAGCTAATAATTTTTTATCATTTTTACTTGTACTCCATTTGTATGTTGTACCAGCTTCGGTTAATTGTTCACGAACACGATAACGATAATATGTTAATTTTTCATAAACAGGTACTTTTCTAGTCTTCTTAACTTTTTCGGTAACTGTTACTGGAACAGTGATAGTTTCGTCTTTATAAACTGGTACAATTTCAGTTTCAACTACTGTTTTAACACAAGTTGAACCTTTTAGTTTATAACCGCTACCATATCTTGAACAAGATAATTTAGAACTTGTTGTTACATATTTATAACATTTAGTATTAGCGCCACTACCAGTTTTAGTATAACCACTTGGACAAGAATAAGTAGTAGAACCTGAACTATAACTTCTTGTATATTTTTTATAATTATATGTCGTAACATTTTTACATACATCGGAACAATCGACAGTTGTTTTATGACTTACATATTCATATTTAGTTGTATTACTAGATGATAAAGCATAATTTGAAGTAATAATACCACGATATACCCAATCACCATAGCTAGCTGAACTAGTACTTTTAATTGGATCAGCATATTTTTTAGTTGTTGAACCACCAGTACTAATAGCTGGTTTAGTAATAACATCTGTTCCCGTTTCTACTTCTTTAATACCAACTTGAACTTGAACAGTTTCTGTACGATATTCAGTATGAGTTTCATCAACATAATAAGTCTCTGTTTCATAACGAACTAATTCATTACGATTTTCAATTTCTACTTGTCTTAAAGTATTAGAAGTTACCTTATTAGTTGACCAACTTGACCATGGTCCCCAATCAGAATATGTGTTTTGGGTTACTAAACGGTATTCATATTCATACTTTTTATTAGAAACTGGTGTTTCTGGTTCAGTTGGTTTATCTGGTGTCGATGGTGTGGTGTCATCTTTGATACAAATATCAGAGTCACAATAATCATAACATCCCATGTAGACGATAATATAGTCTTCATAGTCAGAACATGATAATTGAACTTTCATTTGATATTCATCGTTCATTTTTGTTACTTGAACATAAGAACTATTGACATCACAAGTTTTGTTATTGCTATCTTTAAATGATAAAACTAATCTTTTCTCTAACATTTCATCTAATGTTAAAGTAACTGAATCACCAACATTTTTTGGTAATCTTTCATTAGTAAAATATCCTTGGGCAGCATCACGCATACTTTCAATGTTATCAGTAAATAAACGACCATATAAACTTTCTAACTGCATAGCAATTTCACTACTAATTTCGTCTTTACCAACAAAGTTTTCTTTTAAATAATTTTTCGTTGGAAATAACCAAATCATAATGAAAACAAACAAAATAATTAATAATAATTGTAAAACTATGTCTTTAAAATTGAATGTATTTCTTCTTTCTTCGTACATATAAATTCCCCCTCTTTTTAATTGGCTTATATACTACCACAAAATTACACATTTGTCAACTTCATGCGTTTTTTTTCATTTGTCGGTCTATATTATAACATCTTTTTTTATTTTGTCAAATTAATATGAACAACTGTGCAACCGCTATTAAATGGATATATTTTATATTCCAAAACATTTTTATGATGAGCTAAGACTAATTGTGTCGTATTTTTTAAAACACCACTACCAATACCATGAATAATAACGATAAAATTATTTTGCATTTTGATATTATCTTGAATAAAATCGTTGATTGCAACTTGTGCTGTCTGTCGATCAAAACCATGTAAGTCTAAAGTTGGTAAATTATCGATAAATATTAAATCATTTAAATTCATTATAAACTGCTTCCATCTCTTCTTTAGTAGGAATGGAATTTCTTGTTCCAATTCTACTTACCGAAATTGCTCCAGCATAATTAGCTAATCTTAAAGCGTTAAATGCATCATAACCTCTAGCTAAATAATATGTTAAAGCGCCGTGAAATATATCGCCTGCTCCGGTTGAATCAATGGTTTTTAATTTAACTGATTTAATTATTTCATTCTTATAAAAGCAGCCTTTATCTTCTAATGTAATAACAATTTCATTATTAAACATTTCTTTTAATTTCTTATAAACTTGCTTTAGAGAGTTAAAATCACTATAATCAATTTCTAAACCGGTCACATTTTCTGCGAAATCTTTGGAACAAGCTACCCATTTAACTAATTTACACAAATGAATAACTTCAGCTCGATCTCTTCCCGCATCAATTATTGTTAAAGCATTAGGATATTTATTTAATACTTCTAAACTTCTTTCATATTCCTGACCATCGATTAAAATAACATCTGGTTCGAAATTTAAAGTAAAAGGATGCATAACGACTTTTTTAGGCTTATAGGCGAAAGTTGTTCTTGAACCATTAGCTTTATTAGCCAACACAATACTGGAAGTAGTATCATGACCATCCCTTAATTCTAAATAATCGGTATTGACATGAGCTTTTTTAAATTCTTCTTTGATTTTATGGCCATAATAATCATTGCCAACAATGCCCGCAAAATAAACATCAGCTCCCCAGCAACCTAATAAATATGCCGCTGTACTAGCTGGCCCCCCACCACACTCGATGCGCTCTTGAACACGATTTTTAGTATTTTCAATCGGAAATTCATCTAATGGCAAAGTAACATCATATGTCGCATGGCCTAAACATAATATTTTCATTTATTATCACCACTTATATCTTACCATTTTTAACAATTTATTTCAACAATTTTAAACAAAATAATCAAAAACCTGTCTATATGACAGGCTCATTTTGACTATTATTATTTTCAGAAATATTTCCATCGGTTCCATCGCTAGGATTCTCTGATATTGGTGGTTCTTCACTAGGATCACTTGGCTCCACCGGTTCAGTAGGATTTTCTGGTTCCACTGGTGTTTCCGGATCAGTCGGTGTTTCTGGATCAACTGGTGGCTCTGGTTCAGTTGGCGTATCATCGATGACATTTATTAAAACAACTAAATTTCGCGTAGCGGTAACAGTATTATTATCGCTATCGGTCACAGTATAAGTTATTGTATAATTGCCAATTTCTAAAACTGAAGTATCCGTTATATCAACTGTAATTGTTGGCGTTAAAAATAATAATTCATCTTCGATATCTTTAACTGTTACACCGGTCATAAGATCATAACTTTGACCTTGAAAAATTGTAATTGTATCAGAATCAAAACTGATAGTTGGTAATGTTCCTGTTATTTCCGGCTCTTCTGGTTCTGGTTCAGGTTCGGGAGTTGGTTCGACATAAACCGGATCTTTAATATCGCTAGCTTCTTTATCATAACTACTTTCCAATGTTTCACCAGCAATAACACGATCGATTAAATCTTGTGCCTCTAACACAGTTTCCTCATCAGGTACCATGACATAAGCTTGCGAAGATGGATAAGAATAAGTATAATCATAACCATCGCTACCATTCAAATTATAACTAGTAATATTCCAACTAGCCATATCATTTAATTGCATTTTAATAAGTTTTTGAATATCGTCGTTACTCATATTAGTTTGGAAAGTTCCTTCTAAAGATTTTAAAATCTTACTATAACTAGTTATAATAGCAGGACTAGCAGCTTTTCTAACAATACCATCGATTACAGCTTGTTGATTTTCACCCCTTGCGCGATCACCACCAGGTAAAGCTTTTCTCTCTCTTGAGAAAGCTAAAGCTTGATTACCATTCATATGGTTGTAACCCTTACTAAAATAATAAGTTCCTCCACTAGCTTTTGAACTAGTAAAACTATATTTAGAATAAACATCGACTCCACCTAAAGCATCGACTATTTTTTCTAAAGAAGTAAAATTAACTCGTCCATAATAGTTAACATCGACATCTAGTAAATCTTCTAAAGTGCCTACTGATGTTTCAATCCCATAAATACCGGCATGAGTCAATTTATCTTTATATCCTGTCGTTCCTCTTAATTGAACATAATAATCACGTGGTATCGAAATCAATAATACTTGTTTAGTAATTGGATTAATAACTCCAATCATATTAACATCACTTCTTGAAACTGTCGCAATACTACCATAAGAATCAATCCCACTTAAATAAACGACAAATGGTTGATTAGTAACATCTGTTTCTTTAGTGATTTCAATTTCAGTTTTAATATTTATCGTATAAATAGTTCTAAATAATCCTTCGTAATCTTCATTTTGTTCATATAAAATACCCATGGTTGATTCTTCGATTAAAACTGAATCGATATCTTGATTGATTAAATCATCGAACATCGTCACTGTATCATCATACTGAATATTTTCAATTGTGATTTCTTCATTTAATTTCGTTAAAGCTTCATTGATATTAGATAATTCATTAGATGTATAACCGATATTAGACAAATCTGTTAATTCTTGAAAACTACTATCCTGTAACACTAAAACTAGATAATTTTCTTCTTTATAACGATTATCGCCAAACTTGCCAAAAAAACCTAAAGTTATATTAATGTAGTAAAAAATAATGACCATTAAAATAACTAAAATACCACTTAAAATATAACCTGTTATTTTTCTTTTTTTATTTTTTCCGCGTTTTGTTTTAAAAACAATTAAGAAAAATATTCCAGCTAACCATAATAATAATATAACAATTATTAAAATTAAATATTTTAAAGGTATAATATTAGTACTTATTAAAAAAATGGTAAATAAAATAACTAATAATGATATAATTGCAAATAAAATTTTATTAAAATTTAATTTTTTCATCAATCTCACCACTTGTAACATTATATCATATTTTAATTGTTTTTTGCTTAAATATACTAATTTTGACAATAAATAGACAAAAACGATTTAAATAAATCGTT
>CALVVP010000043.1 GCA_944363895.1 uncultured Bacilli bacterium
AAAAAGAAAATTCAAGAATGAGAGGAAAAGCATCAGTTCTAATTGATGATTGCTTTGCAATTCATGATATTAGAATTATCGAAGGTAATGATGGTTTATTCATAGCTATGCCTAGCCGTCAAAAAGCGAATGGGGAATATCGTGATATAGCTCATCCAATTAACCAAGAAACTCGTAAGATGTTCCAAGATAAAATTTTAGAAGCTTATAGAAATGCTGAATAAGCATTTTTTTGATTATTGAATGGTGGTGAAAGATGAAAACATTAATTATGCCTTCTAATTTAAAACAAGCCGAATTAAATTGTGATGGGGTAATTATTGGTATTAAGGATTTAAGTATCAATATGCCTGCTTATTTTGAATTGGAAGATTTAAAAAACATCAATAAAGAAATATTTGTCTGTTTAAATAAAAATATGCATAATAGCGATATCGATTATTTAAAAGAAACATTAATTAAATTAAATGATTATAATATTAAAGGGGTCATCTTTTATGATTTAGCTATTCCTAATTTAGTAAATAAATTGAATTTAAACTATGACTTAGTTTGGAGTCAAGAACACATGACAAATAATTATTACACGATTAATTTCTGGTATGAAAAAAATATTAAATATACTTGGGTATCTAATGATATTACTTTAAGAGAAATGCAAGAAATAAAAGAAAATACTAAAGCTAAATTAATGGTGACTTTATTTGGCTATCTACCTATTTTCGCATCCAAAAGACATTTAGTTAAAAATTATTTAAAAACATTCAATTTGAAAGACGATTCTAAAATAAATTATATGGAAAAAGAAGATAAAATTTATCCTTTAGTCGACGATAAAGAAACTGTCGTTTATACCGATTTTATTTTAGATGGTCTAAAAGAAAAATTATTATTAGACTATGATTATATCATCTTAAATAGTTTTTTAATTGACGATGATAAATTTAAAAAAGTATTAGATATATTTAACGAAGTAAATAAGGATAATCTAAACCAAAAGGAAGAACAATTAAATGAATTATTCGATAACTTAAAGAAAGGCTTTTTCTATAATGAAACTGTTTATAAGGTGAAATAGATGAAACCAGAATTATTAGCTCCAGCAGGAGATTTAGAAAGATTAAAAATAGCTTGTTTATACGGTGCTGATGCCGTTTATATCGGTGGTTCTTTATTTGGTTTAAGAGCTAATGCTGTTAATTTTACCATCGATGAAATAAAAGAAGGTGTAACCTTTGCTCATAAATTAAACAAAAAAGTTTATGTAACTGTCAATATTGTCCTCCACAACAAAGAAGTCAAATTTTTAATTGACTATTTAAAACAGTTAGATGAAATTGGGGTCGATGCGATTATTGTTAGTGATCCAACTGTTTTAGATTTAGCTAAAAACAATACAAATTTAGATATTCATATTTCAACGCAACAATCAACTTTAAACTATGAAGCGGCGGATTATTTAAAAAAATTAGGAGCAACTAGAATTGTTTTAGGACGTGAGACAAGTAAAAAAGAAATTCAAGAAGTGCAAAAAGTTGGTTTAGAAGTGGAAATATTTATTCATGGGGCGATGTGTGCCAGTTATAGTGGCAGATGTGTTTTATCGAATTATTTAACTAACCGTGATGCGAATCGTGGTGGTTGTAGTCAAATATGTCGGTGGAATTTTAATTTATTAGATGAAAATAAAAATCTCTTAGAAGGCGAAAAAGATTTTACTTTTTGTTCTAAAGATTTATCCTTATTAAAACATATTAAAGAAATATGTGAAATGAATGTTACTGCTTTAAAAATCGAGGGAAGAATGCGTTCGATTTATTATATTGCGACGGTTGTCAGTATTTATCGTAAAGTGATTGATGATATTTATGATGGAAAATATGTATACAATTCTAGGTATGAGAATATACTATCAAGAGTAGCTAATCGCGATAGTGTTGTCCAATTTTTCGACGGTAATTATGATGAAAATTGTAATTATTATAATAGTCGAGTTGAAGTATCTAATCAAGATTTTTTGGGTGTCGTATTAGACTATGATGAAACTAGTAAAATAGCGACAATCGAACAACGAAACTATTTTAAAAAAGGTGATACTGTCGAGTTCTTTGGTCCACATAATCTAGGAACTACTTATCAAATAAATAAAATATATGATACTGATAATAATTTAATCGATGTTGTAAGACATCCTAAACAAATTGTTTATTTAAAAGTTGATTTTCCTTTAAATACTAATGATTTAATGCGTATTAAGAGATAGTGTAAAAATGTTTCGGAAAAACTAATTATAAGCAATATTGTGAAGTAGAATAGAAGTAGGATTCTTAGAAGAACGTACAGGTAAATAAGAAATAGACTTATCGAAAAGAGAAAAGTTTATTTCTTTTTCATTGTAAATGAAATCATTATCATTACAAGAAGATTTTAAATACAAGTCTAAAATATTAATACCATTTAATTTAGCTTCTTGAAGTTTTAAATAATGTTCAATATTATCTTTTGAATAACCCTTAGGTCTTGAGCCAAAATGTTCAGCTACACAATGTGAAATATGAGACTCCATTGATGATTTAATATCACAATTTTTCATATTAATAATGCTTGTCCAATGTTTAGTAATATAATCTTTATATTCAGTTAGTTTTTCTTTTCTATTATCTGGTTTATTTTCAATCAATTCATCAGCTAATGAGATAAATTTTTTCTTATTACATTCTTCATATATGGCTTTTACAAATAGTTTCCTAAGTTCTTTATCAGTAGTCATTCTATTAATTTTTTGTTTAACATGAAACTCACAAGTATTTACTACGATATTATTTTTACTATATAATTTAAGTTCGGATTTACCTGAAATAATCCAAGAACCGGTATCACTTAATAAATTAATAGTTTCTAATTTTTCAAAGTCATATATTTTACAAATTTCATCCATTAAGTCTTTCCAAGGATTTTTAGATGAAGTAATAAATACATGTTTACCTAATAATTCAGTTCTCCCATTTTTAGTCTTAGCACCAGTAAAAATAACAAAACATTTAGACATAATAAAATGCTTTTTATCTTTATCTTCATCAGGAAGATTAATCTTTCTTATTTGTTCATGAATCCATTTTTCATCGGCCATGACATAAAGAGTAGACCCATTTTTAATAGGATCATAATTGATATTATTAACATTAAAATTTTTAATCCAATAATAAACAGTTTGCCTTGGAATATCGGGAATATCAGAAGGAGTTAAATTTTTAAGTATATCAAGATTATAAACTAAAGAATTATTGCAAGCTTTATTGGTATTAGTATTAATAGATTCGTTAATTAATAAACCTCTAATAACTTGATCATAGTTTTTATATTGTTCGAAACCAAATAATTCATCAATAAGAAAGAAACCATTTTGTTTATTTTTATCAGTATAATAAGTTCTATTGAAAGATAAAGTACCATAAATAGAGACAATGGTTCTAGGGACATTTTGCTTATTAATATAAAAGTTTCCTTTACGATAATCAGAATTTAAGAATAATTTATCGATGACATTAATAGCATATATTATAGTATCAATAACAATTTTTTTAATTTTAGAAATTAAGTTCAAATTAAGTTCAATATATTTAGAAGGAGAAAAACTATAGAATAAATTATCCATAGTTTCTGAAAATAAATTTCTACAATTTTCTAAAAATACATTTTTTATAATATTTTTTGCTTCATTTTGCATATTTTGTGGTATACTTAACATATGAAAGAACTCCTTACTATTTTAGCTTATAATAGTAATTATATCAGAAGTTCTTTCTTTTTTTATATTTTTCCGAAACATTTTTACACTATCTTACTACTTTTTTTCTTGACTAAAGTAATTAAATATAATAAAATATAGATGTCAATGTGATGACGAAGGTTGGCAACTTCCGAGCAATATTTTAAAGAGTGATTCTATTAGAATAAATAAGGTGGAACCGCGGATAGACCGTCCTTATATTTTCTAATAGAGTTTTATTTTAAGGAGATGTTTATAATGAATACACAAAAATTAAAAAGATTTTTATCAAATGATTTCAAACAAGCCACTTTAACAGTAGCTAAAAAAGATGATGAATTAATTACTAATTTGTTTTTAAAAGAAAAAAGTGATTTAAAAGGTTCATATATTAGTGTTTATTATGAAGACTTAGATGAACTAAAACAAGAACCAAAAAAATTATGTAATTATATGTTAGATAGTTTTTTGGCTAATCATACTGTTGTTGGAATAAGTTATTTTATGAACAATAAATATTTTTATGGCAAAACTCGTTTTAATATTATAACAACCGATGGCATTCTTACAATTAATTTAATCGATTGTAACATTCGCGATATTTTTCCTGATTTTATTAGCCGCACTGAACCTGCTAAAAGGAAAGGGATTTTGCAAACATTAGCTTGTAAAAAAATCGATGAAAACGGAAAAATAAAAAAACATTTTTTTCTTTCTTTAAACGAAGATAGTAGAAATATTAAAACTGGATTAGGAAGTTATAATTATAATATCTTTAGTTTCCCGCAAAATGCCCAAATAGTTATTCCAGAAAATGAAAAAGATTTTGTTATTAGAATTATTCAAGAAATGTTTAGAATGTATCAAGTGACAGAAAATTGTGTTTTTAAAAAGGAATTAAAGAAAATTCATCAACTAAAAAAACAATTATCTTATGCTTTACAAGATAATTTTAAAGATAAATATGAATTAGAAATAGGAAATCTCGTTTTTGATTTTTATGGTGATGAAAGAGCGTTAACTCAAATAGAACTAATTGAGGAAGCCATCAAAGGATTAGAAAATGAATTCATAGATTGTCTTACCGAAGAAATTAATGGAAAACAATTAGTTATGAAAAATTATAAATAGGAGGAATTTAAAGTGGAAGAATTAACAATGGAAAAGTTGGTAAACTTATGCAAGCAGTATGGATTTATCTTTCAAGGAAGTGAAATCTATGGTGGACTAGCTAATACTTGGGATTATGGTCCTTTGGGCGTAGAACTTAAAAATAATGTAAAAAAAGCCTGGATAAAAAAATTTATTCAAGAAAATCCTTATAATGTATTAGTTGATTGCGCAATATTGATGAATCCTAAAACTTGGGAAGCAAGTGGTCATATTGCAACATTTAATGATCCACTAATCGACTGTAAACATTGTAAAACAAGACATCGTGCTGATAAATTGATTGAAGAAAAAGATCATATTGATGCTGGTGGTTTTAATGATGAACAATTAATGAAATATATATATGATCATAACATTGTTTGCCCTAATTGCGGTAAATTAGATTATACGGATATTCGTAAATTTAATTTAATGTTCAAAACTTTTCAAGGTGTAACTGAAGATAGTAAAAGTACTATTTATTTAAGGCCAGAAACAGCTCAAGGAATTTTTGTCAATTTTTTAAATGTTCAAAGAAGTATGCGTTTAAAAATCCCTTTTGGTATCGGACAAATAGGCAAGAGTTTTAGAAATGAAATCACCCCAGGTAATTTTACTTTTCGGACAAGAGAATTTGAACAAATGGAATTAGAATTTTTCTGTAAACCAGGTACTGAATTAGATTGGTTTGATTATTGGAAAAATTATTGTCATAATTGGCTAATTAGTTTAAATTTAAAAAAAGAAAATTTAAGAATGCGTGATCATAAAAAAGAAGAATTAAGTCATTATAGTAATGCCACAACTGATTTTGAATATAAATTTCCATTTGGTTGGGGAGAATTATGGGGTGTCGCTTCACGAACAGATTTTGACTTAAAACAACATCAAAAATATTCTAATCAAAGTATGGAATATTTAGATCCGGAAACTAATGAAAAATATATTCCTTATGTTATTGAACCTTCTTTAGGTTGTGATCGTATGGTTTTAACATTTTTATGTGATGCTTATAATTGTGAAACATTAGAAAATGGTGAGACAAGAGAAATAATGAAATTTCATCCATTCTTAGCTCCTTATAAAGTAGCTGTTTTACCACTTATTAAAAAAGTTCATGCCGAAAAAGCGCAAGAAATTTATAATAATTTAACTAAATATTTTATGGTTAACTATGACGAAGCTGGCAATATTGGTAAAAGATATCGCCGAAACGATATTATGGGAACACCTTTTTGTATAACTGTTGATGATAACACAATAAATAACAATACCGTTACTTTAAGAGATCGCGATACAATGCAACAAATAACTTTAAATATTGATGAAGTAGTTGCCTATATAAATAAAAAAATAGAATTTTAAAATGATTCAGCAAAAATTGTTTTTTGCTTTGTAAAGTGCGAAAAAAAAATTAAAATATAGTTCACAATTTATTTAATTTGTGGTAGAATTATGGTAGTAGTGTGGATAATATCTATACAACAAGGAGGAAAAGGGTATGAATATAAAAAAATGGTTTACGAGCGAAGAAACTGATATCTTAAGTGATGGCTTAAATGACCAATATTATAATTTAAAGGCTAGTGAAGCAGTTGAAGAAGATGGCAGCACCAAATTAGTTTTATTAGAACCACGGGCTTTTTCAGAAACCCAGCAAATTGCTGATCAATTAAAAAATCGTAATACAGTAGTCGTTAACTTAAAAAGAGTGACAAGTGAACAAGCTAAAAGAATTGTCGACTTCTTAAGTGGTACCATCTATGCTATTGGTGGCGACTTACAAAAAGTTGGTGGTGGTATATTTTTATGCACACCGAATAATGTTAAAGTAAATGGTAAAATAACTGATGAAACAGAAGGTAAGGATATTCACGATAATAAAGATATAAATATTGAATGGTAAACTAAATTGAGGTGAATCTTATGGAAAAATTCAGCCGCGTCTTAAGAGGCTATGATCCGGATGAAGTAAATAGTTTTTTAGACAAAGTAATTGCTAAAGTTGAAGCAATGATTAAAGAAATTGATGAAAAAGATAAACAGATAGCCAGTTATAAAACACTAGAAGAGGAAAATAAAAAACTAAATGATAAAATTGCCCAATTTTCGCGAATGGAAGAAAATTTAAAAAGAGCAATTTTAATGGCCGAAAAAACTAGTGAACAAATTAGGTTGACAGCTTATCAAGAAAGAGATATAATAGTCGGCGATGCCAAGAAAAATGCCAATCGCATTGTCAATGAAGCATTACTTAAAGCTGAAGAAATTGAAAAAGAAACCGATAATTTAAGAAGAAATATGATCGTGTTTAAAAAACGATTAAGAGAAGCCTTAGAAACACAACTTGAATTAGTTGATGATATTGAAAAAATCGATATATAACAGATGAAAAAGACGGTATATTAAATATCTTTTATAGAGAATTAGTGGTTGGTGGAAACTAATAAAGAATTAATATATAGATCACTTTGGATGTTTTTTATGTAAAAAATAAAGACGGTAACGCGTTATAGTTAAATAAGTAAAAAAGAAAGGTGGTACCGCGGAGATATTTCGCCCTTTAGGTATCATCTTTTTTGGATATTACAGGAGGTAATTATGAAATTTAAAGAATTAAATAAAAAACCAATTAATGAAGCAGAATCAGAAGTTTTATCTTTTTGGAAAAAAAATGATATATTTGAAAAATCAATTAGTAATCGCGAAAATAATCAAAATTATGTTTTTTACGACGGTCCAATTTATGCTAATGCTAAACCAGGTATTCACCATGTTTTCGCTAAAACAATAAAAGATGCTTTTACCAAATATAAAACAATGCAAGGTTATCGGGTTTTAAGAAAAATAGGCCTTGATACGCATGGTTTACCGATTGAAGTTAATGTTGAAAAAAAATTAGGATTTAAAAATAAATCCGATATAGAAAAATTTGGTATTGAAAACTTTTGCAAAGAATGCAATCAAGAAACCGCTAAAAATATTGATGAAGTAAAGAAAATAACTGATATGATGGGCCAATTTATCGACTGTGAACACCCATATGTTACATGTGACAATGAATACATCGAATCTGAATGGTGGATTGTCAAGGAAATGGATAAAAAAGGTTTGATTTATCACGGCAACAAAGTATTACCTTATTGTCCAAGATGTGGAACCGAATTATCTAGTAATGAAGTAGCGCAAGGGTATCAACAAGATTCGGTCAACACGGTTATTGTTCCTTTTAAAAGACAGGATGAAGATGTTTATTTTTTAGTTTGGACCACAACACCATGGACTTTATTAGCCAATGTCGCATTATGTGTAAATCCTGATTTAACTTATTTAAAAGTGGAAAGTCAAGGATACAAATTTATTGTAGCTGAATCTTTAGCTGATAAAGTTTTAGGCGAAGGTTATAAAGTATTAGATAAATATCAAGGAAAAGACTTACAAGGTATTAAATATGAACAATTATTACCATTTGTTAAAGTTGAAGGTAAAGCTTTTGAAGTAGTAGCTGATAGTTATGTAACTGATTCTGATGGTACCGGTATTGTTCATATCGCTCCAGCTTATGGTGAAGATGATAATCGGGTTTGTCGTGAAAAAGGTATAGCTTTTGTCAATCCTGTTGGTAAAGATGGCTGCTATACTGAAGGACCTTGGGAAGGTAGATTAGTAACTGATCAAGAATTAGAAATCGAAATAGTAAAATATTTAAAAGAAAATGATAAATTGTTTAAAAAAATCAAATTAGTTCACGATTATCCCCATTGTTGGCGCTGTAAAAGTCCATTAATTTATTATGCTAAACCAGCATGGTATGTAAAAACTACCGCTTATAAAGATAAAATAATTGAAGCTAATAAAAAAGTAAATTGGTATCCCGATTATATTGGGGAAAAAAGATTTGCTAATTGGTTAGAGAATATGGTTGATTGGGGAATTTCAAGAAATAGATATTGGGGTTGTCCAATGCCGATTTGGGTATGTAGTTGTGGTCATAAAGAAGTAATTGGCTCATTAGATGAATTGCAAGAAAAAATAATTGAAGACAAAGATGTTAAAAAAATTGAACTACATCGTCCATATGTCGATGAATTACATATTAAATGTAGTAAATGCGGTAAAACGATGGCAAGAGTAAAAGATGTTATGGATGTATGGTTTGATTCAGGATCTATGCCTTATGCCCAATTCCATTATCCATTTGAAAATAAAGATTTGTTTGAATCACAATTTCCGGCTGATTTTATTGCAGAAGGAGTAGATCAGACAAGAGGTTGGTTCTATGTTCTACTGGTTATATCAACTATCATATCTGGTGAATCTAGCTTCAAAAATGTTGTCGTTAATGATATGATGTTAGATGCTCATGGTAAAAAAATGAGTAAATCAACTGGTAATGTTATTGATCCTACTGAGATTATGACCAAATATGGCGCTGATACGGTAAGATATTATATGTTATATGCTTCTCCCGTTTGGACCCCTTTAAAGTTCGATGAAACTGGCTTAAAAGAAATTTATTCAAAATATATATCAACCTTTAAAAATGCTTATTCATTTTTTGAAATGTATGCTAATGCAGATAATATTGATCCAAGAACTTATAATGTTCCTTTTGAAAAACGCGAATTAATCGATAGATGGTTGTTATCTAAATTAAATAAATTAATCAAAGATGTTACTTCAGCTTATGAAGAATACGATTTAAACAAAGTGGCTAGATTGATTGTTCCATTTTTAAACGATGATTTATCTAATTGGTATATCCGTAGTAATCGTCGGCGTTTTTGGGATAGCGAATTAACTGAATCTAAAAAAGCTGTCTATTTAACAACTTATGAAGTATTAGTGGCATTATGTAAATTATGTGCTCCAATAACGCCATTTTTAACAGAAGAAATCTATCAAAAATTAACAGGTTTTGAATCTGTTCATTTAGCTGATTTCCCTAAATGTGATGAGGAATTGATTGTTGAAAAAGTAGAAGAACAAATGGATTTAGTAAGAGATATTTGTTCTTTGGGAAGATTTGCTAGAGAAGAAGTTAATATCAAAGTTCGTCAACCAATTTCTCATTTGATTTTACCAAAGAAAGATGAAAAAACAATCGGTAATTTAATATCGATTATTCAAGAAGAATTAAATGTAAAAGAAATAATTTTTAAAGAAGATATGAGTGATTATTTAGACTATATTGTTAAACCTAATTTTAAAATTTTAGGTAAAACTTTAGGAACTAAAATAAAAGAATTACAAGAAGTGTTAAGTAATTTAACTAATAAAGAGATTTCTCAACTTGAAAAGGGCAGTTTGAAAGTAAATTTAAGTGGTGAGGATTTTGAACTTACAAATGAAATGGTTTTAATTTCTTTAAAACAAAAAGATGGCTATGCTTCAAGTAGTAATAATAGAACTTGTGTAGTCTTAAATACGGAATTAACTGAAGATTTAATATTAGAGGGATTAGCTCGGGAATTTGTTCGTAAGGTACAAAGTCTTAGAAAAGAAGCTGATTTTGTTATCACTGATCATATCAAAGTTATATATCATGGAACTGATAAAATTAAACAAATGTTAGATAAATACTATGATTATGTAATGGGTGAAGTATTAGGCGACGAATTAATTAATGATGAATCATTGGCATTCGATGATGAATTAAATGACGAAAAAGTGGCTATTAAAGTCGAAAAAATTTAAGAACAATTAATTTTGTTCTTTTTTAAAAAATCTTTTTACAAATATATGTTCGCACGATATAATTTAATCGTAGGAGTTAGAAAAAGATATGAAACAAGATAAAACTTATCTAATAATGAAAATATTATAATCCTGATGTTGTTGATATTGAAGGAATGTTTAGAATTATTGAATCAATACCAAGTAAAGATGCTGAACCGATAAAACAATGATATATAAAGATGAAAATTAATCGAAAATAAATAATAATTATTTAAAATATTATGATAAAATATAAATAGGTGTCTAATTATGAAAAAAGTAATAATAGTTATCTTGTCATTGGTTTTATTATCAATTGTCGGAATTTTGACAGTTAATTTTTATGTCATTTTAAGTACTAAAGATAGAATAATTTCAATCGAAGAAGCTAAAAAGTTAAATGATATTGATTGTATTTTGGTTCTTGGTGCCGGTGTTTATCAAAATAAGCCTCGTCCGATGTTAGAAGATCGCATTTTAATGGGAATAGATTTGTATAACAATAAAGTTGCTCCTAAAATAATTATGAGCGGCGACCATGGTCAGGAAGATTATGATGAAGTCAATGTTATGAAAAATTATGCTGTCGATGCTGGAATTGATTCTAGTGATATCTTTATGGATCATGCTGGTTTTTCAACTTATGATAGTATTTATAGATTAAAAGAGATTTTTGAAGTTGATAAAGTCGTTATTGTTACCCAAAAATATCATTTATATCGAGCTTTATATATTGCTAAAGAATTAGGAATTGAGGCTTATGGCGTCAGTTCTAATTTAAGAGAATATCCAGGGCAATTTAAAAGAGAAATAAGAGAAATTTTGGCCCGTGATAAAGATTTAGTTAAAACTATTTTTAAACCATCTTCAACTTATATAGGTGAAGTTATACCTGTTACTGGCGATGGCGATATTACAAATGATAAGTAATTCAAAATTTCAAATTTATTATTTACAAATAAATATTTATATTATATAATTGTAATATAAATTCTAATGCAATTATAAATGGCATAAACAAACTGTAATTCAAGCGAGTTTTAGTGAAAATAAGTTGCTTGTTATTGAGTTTGTTTTATATTTTAGAAGGGAGTAATTTTTGTGAAAGAAAAAACCAAAAATATTATCATTGTAATAGTTTTAATCATTGTAATTTTAATTTTGTTAGCCTTATTGTTTTTACCGGATATTACAAATATGATTGAGTCTGCTACCGAAGATCGAAAACTTACGATTGCTAAATCAGAAGCGGATATAATCTTAAGTGGCATTAATACTCATTGTGCTATTGAAGAAATGAAAGTACAAATGAATAGTTCTGATGCTAATCCTTGTGCTGAATCTTTAAGTCAAGAAGAAATCGAAACAATGGTTTATTTAGATGACAGTAAAGTAGAAAAAGCTATATATAATGGTGAAGAAATTACTGAATTAGTTTTAGTAATTGATGGTTATCGTTTAACTTTAGTTGGCGAAGAGTTTGAAGTTGTAGAAGATTAAAACAATCATTTAAGATTGTTTTTTTGGATTAATAATTAAAGTTGTATAGTTATTAAAATTAATATTTTTAATTAATTTATTAAAATCTTTATAATTTAAATCTTTAATATCATTATATTTATTTTCGTTAAATTTACCATATCTAATAATATCATTCATAATATTGTGATTTAAACTAAAGATATTTTCTGTCATATAGATAATTGAACTTAATAAAGTTTTTTTCTTTCTTGAAAAATCTTTTTCATCAATTTCTAAATTAGTCATTTCTTCTTTTATTTTTTCTAATAAAATATTTGGTTTAGTCGATTCCCCAATAATAAATACAACTAAATAATCTGTACTATTATCAAAATCAATAACTAATGAATCATTAATTATTTGTTCATTGATTAAATTATTGACAAAATCACTAGTTGATGAAAATTTACAATCGAATAAAGTTAATAAATAAAATAAATTTTTGATGTTTTTTTCTAATTTTATTTTATAAGCAATTGCACATCTTGGAATACTGACATTTAAATTAACTTTATCTTCTTGTCTTTTTACCTCTTCTGGTTCATCATATTTTTTAATCTTAACTTTATTTTCTTTTTTAAATTCTTTTTTCATTTGATTTTCTTTAATAATATTTATTACTTCTTCAGCTTCGACATTACCAGTTACCACGACAAACATATTAGAAGGGTGATAAAAAGCATTATAACAAGTATATAAGTCTTCTTTGGTAATTGAGTTAACGCTATCGATTGTACCAATAATGGGATATTTCATCGGATGAACTTGGAAGCAATTTTCTAACATTTTATCATACATGACATTACCTGGCATATCTTGATACATTTTGATTTCTTGGGTAATAATTCCTTTTTCTTTTTCGACATTTTCATCAGTAAAATAAGGACTTTGGACATAATCTAGCAAAAGGTTTAAATTTTCTTCTAAAAAACTAGGACTGGAAAAAAGGTAAGTCGTTTTAGTATAATTAGTATTAGCGTTACAATCGGCTCCTCGTTCACTATAAAAACTAAAAATGTCGGTTCCATCTTCTTGTTCAAACATTTTATGTTCTAAGAAATGAGCGATGCCTAAAGGTACTTTAGTGTATTTTTTATCATTTTCTTTAAATTCAATAATATTAGAACCATATTTAGTTGAAAAAGTAACATAGATATTATTAACATTATTTTTGGGAAGAATAAATATTTCTAAGCCATTAGCTAATTTTTCATAAAATAAATCTAAATCGAGATTTTTATAATTAATTTTCTTCATTGTTTTCTCCTTCTAGGATAAAAATACTATCCATAAATATTTTTTTACTTAATTTAATAATATCATCTTTTGTTACATTTTTTATTTTCTCACATCTATCTTCAATTAAATCATAATTAAAATAGATATTACTTTCATACATTCTTAGAATGCTACCTTGATAATCTTCGATATCTTTTAAACTATTAATGTAAGTTATTTTAGCTGCTTCTAAATCATTATCATCAAAATCACCTTTAGCCATTTTACTTATTTCTTTTTTGATTAGACTAATGCATTTTTTGACATCACTTTTATTAGTTCCCACACTAATATATAAAATATTATATATTGCTTTATGGGTCGCACTTATTGAATAACATAAACTGTTTTTTTCTCTAACTGTTCTAAATAATTTAGAATTAGGTCCACCGCCTAAAATAAAACAATAAGCATACAAGACATATTGTCTTTCAAAATCAGTTAAATCCTTTAATTTAAAGCCGATATTTAAATTGGTTTGTTCAATTGGCATTGTCTCAATTATTTTGTTGATTTTCTTATTTATTTTTTCATGTTCTAAGAAATGGGAAATACTTGGTTTTTTAATGGTATTGATATTAAATTTATTATTAAATAATTCTACTATTTCTGAATTGTTGACATCACCGATAATAAAAATATCGATTAAGTCACTTTTAAGCATTTTTTTATAGTATTCATATAAATTTTCATTAGTTATTTTTTCTAAATCATCTTTATAGCCGACGGAATTATATTCTAAAGTTGTGTTTTTACCCAATATTTCAAATAATCTTTGTAATGAGTATCTTTTGGTATTGTCTTTTAAAGATTCAATTTCATCAGCAACTAGTCTTTTCGAAAGGTCAAAATATTTAAATTTATCATCTTCAACATTAGGATTAAAAATAACACTAAATAAAAACTCGATCGATTGTTTAATCATATTTTCTTCAGTATATTTTTCATTTAAAAAATTACAATTAAAAGAACTAATAATATAATTACCACTCAAACTACTCGCATATCCCAAACCTAAGCCATATAATTCTTCGGTTTGTTTATCTAAATCTTGTTTAGTTGGATATTCTTTGGTTGAACTTAATAAGACTTTTCCTAGTAAATTACGATAAGTAATATCTTCTTTAGAAAGTATTTTTTTAAAGTTAATTTTAATAGTTATTGTTTTGAATTTATTAGTATTGATAATGTGTAAGTTGTAAGCTTTATTTGAATAGTTATTGTACATAATATCACCCTTTCTATTATGTGTGAAATTAATTATTTAATACCATTATAACATTTAAAAAGTAAATTGTAATTAATTTTAATTTAAATATCACATAAAATTTAATGAGGTGAATTATGCTTAACTTTTTAAGACGATTATTTAAAGATTTTTTTATTTTTACCGCTGCTTATTCTAATAATGTCTTTCCTGAACCTCTATCAAAAGATGAGGAAAAAGAATGTGTTGCGAAGATGAAATTAGGTGATAAAGAAGCAAGAAACAAACTTATTGAACACAATTTAAGATTAGTTGCACATATTGTTAAAAAGTATGATCATAAAAAAGACGATGTTGATGATTTAATCAGTATTGGAACGATTGGCCTTATTAAAGGTGTCGATAGTTTTAGTTATAAACATGGAACACGATTAACTACTTATGTCGCCAAATGTATTGAAAATGAAATTTTAATGTATTATCGAACTGACAAAAAACATAATAAAAACATTAGTTTAAATGAGTCGGTTGGCTTCGATAAAGAAGGTAATGAAATAACATTTTTAGAAATATTAAAAACGCCAAAACCAGAATTTGAACTAGATATTCAAAAAAAAGATAATATCGCATCATTAAAAAAATATTTTAATGTTTTAACCGAAAGAGAAAAAGAAATAATTGTTAAAAGGTATGGTTTAAATGATCAAGATGAAATTACCCAAAAGGAAATAGCTAAAGAATTAGGAATATCACGTAGTTATGTATCGCGAATTGAAAAAAGAGCTTTAACTAAAATATTTAAAGAATTTAAAATGCAAAACAAAAATTAGTTTTATGATAGACTTTACGCTTTCAAAATTTAATGATATACTATTACTCAAATGAAGGGTAGTAGTTTTTTTATGAAAAATGATTTTAAAAATATTTGGTGTAATTTAAAAAAATCATGGTTTTTTATTAAAAAAGAAAAAAAATATTTAATTTTATTTCTTATTTTTTCTATTTGCTTAAGTGCCTTAAGTGTTATAATGCCATTATTATCTGCTCGAATGCTGATTTATTTAACTGACGGTTTATTCAAAAATTTATTAGTAATTGCTTTAACTGTGTTTACTGTTGAATTTGTTAATAATATATTTTATTATTTATATAATGTTTTGTTTCATAAATATTCATTGAAAACAATTTCTAAAATTCAAGTTAAAGTAGCTGAAGAAACGATGAAATTAGAAGTTGTCGAATTAGATAGTCAATCATCAGGTGTATTTATTGATCGCGTTAATAATGATACAAGAGAAATTATTACTATATTTTCTGATTTAGGTGATGGAATAATTGATGTTATTGGAAATATTGGTGTTTTAGTAGCGATATTTTTTATTAATAAAGTAATGTTTGTTTATTTTGTGATTGTAATAACTATTATTTATATTTTAGAACATGTTAGAATGAAAAAATTTTTTGAACTAGATAAAAAAAGAAGAGAATTATCAGAAAAAAATACTGGTTTAGTTAGTGAACTAGTAAGAGGTATTAGAGATATTAAAACTTTGAATATCGAAAAAAACTTTTTAAAAAAAGCTGAAGAAAAATTGGTTGAATCAAACAAAGAAAGCTATAAGATGCAAAAAGTTAATGCTAAATATAATTTTTTAACTGGTACAGTTCAAGATATAAGCAAATTATTGTTGATTATTTTAGGCATTTATTTATGTCTTAATAATCAATTAACGACAGCTAATTTTGTTATCATTTATATGTATAAAGATCATTTATTACAACTACTTAGATATTTTAGCTTTTTAGTTGAATTAGCTAAAAAATTCAATGTTGCTGCTACTAGAGTATTTGAAGTAATCGATGATGTTAAATTTAAAAAAGAGCATTTTGGAACTAGAGAATTAAATAAAATAAATGGTGATTTTGAATTTAAAGATGTTAGTTTCTCTTATAATACTGATAAAATAGTCTTAAGAAATTTAAGTTTTAAAATCCATGCTAATGAAACTGTTGCTTTTGTTGGTAAAAGTGGTAGTGGCAAAACAACTATTTTTAGTTTATTAAATCGTTTATATAATATCGATTCGGGAGAAATATTAATTGATAATATCAATATTAATGAACTAACTAAAGATTCAATTAGAAATAATATGTCAGTTATTACTCAAAATCCTTATATATTTAATTTTTCAATTAGAGACAATTTAAAAATAGTTAAAGATGATATGACTGACGAAGAAATGATTGAAGCTTGTAAGTTAGCTTGTCTTCATGATTTCATTATAAGTTTAAAAGATGGTTATGATACTATTGTTGGCGAAGGGGGAATTACTTTATCTGGTGGTCAAAGACAGCGTCTTGCTATAGCACGTGCTTTACTGAAAAAGACCGAAATTATTTTATTTGATGAAGCAACAAGTGCATTAGATAATGAAACACAAAAAGAAATTCAAAAAGCCATCAACAATATGAAAGGCGAATATACAATTTTAATTATTGCCCATCGCTTATCAACGGTTATTGATAGTGATCGAATTATCGTTATTGATAATGGTAAAGTAATTGCTGAAGGAACACACGATGAACTGTTTAAAAATAATGAATTTTATCGAAGTTTATATGAAAAAGAATTAATTTAAAATTTTAATTATAACAAGATTCAAATTTGAATTATAAAAAAATTCAAATTTTTTTGAAATAATTTTTTTTATCGGTGATATAATAATTTATAGATAAGGATGATAAAATGAAGAAAAAAAATAAAATAATATTATCGATATTAATTGTTATTCTGTTATTTACTTTGTTTTTTTTATTTAATAAATCTGATAATTCATTAGATAATCCTATTAATGATGAAACTATTAATCAAAATCCACCAGAGTCTAAGCCAACTATTGAAGATAAAGTAAATGATATAATGCGTAAAATGACAATCGAAGAAAAAATTGGTCAGATGTTAATTATTTATGACACTCATGAAACAGTCGATGAAGAATTAAAACAATTTATTAAAGATATTAAACCATCAGGTTTTATTATTAATCAAAGTAACATTACTACCTTTGCTAAAACTAAAAAATATATCGCAGATTTAAAACAAAATAGTGAAATCCCTTTGATTATTTCCATTGATCAAGAAGGGGGAAGAGTTCAAAGATTACAAAATTTAGAAGATAAAAAAGCAACTTATATTCCTAGTATGTTAGATTTAGGTAATACTAATGATGTCGAACTAGCTTATGAAGTTGGCAAAGTATTAGCCGAGGATATGCGAACTTTGGGAATAAATGTTGTTTATGCCCCAGTTTGTGATATATTTTCTAATCCTAATAATAAAGTAATCGGTAATCGCAGTTTTGGTAGCAATCCTAATTTAGTCGCTAATATGTGTGTTAGTTTAGGTAATGGTTTAGAAGACAATGGCATAATTGCCACTTATAAGCATTTTCCTGGTCATGGAGATACTGCTACTGATTCCCATACTTCTTTACCAATAATTAATAAAACTTATACTGAATTACTAGATAATGAATTAATACCATTTAAAAATGTAATTGAAAATGATGCTAAAATGATTATGATTGGTCATATTGCTTTTCCTAATTTGACTAATGATAATACTCCAGCTAGTTTATCAAAAGAAATAATAACCGATTTATTAAAAAACAAATTAGGCTATAAAGGATTAGTTATAACTGATGCTTTAAATATGGGAGCTTTAAATGATAATTATAGTGATGAAGAAATATATATTAAAACGGTTGAAGCTGGTGTTGATATATTATTAATGCCTAACAATGCCAAAGAAGCTATCAACACTATTAAAGAAAATATAGCAATTGAAAGAATTGACGAATCTGTTAAAAAAATATTAATTTTTAAGTATACTTATTTAAAAGATAATTTATTAGATGAATCTTATTTAAATAGTAAAGAACATCAAGAAATTATAAACAAGATACCAGCAGAAGAATAATTTTAATAATAAGAAATTATAAAATAAAATTTGACAAAACAAAAAAATAATGTATAATAACTGTACACAAAAAAGAAATATTGACAAAGTTATTGTTTGGTGATAAATTATTGTTGTAACAATAGTTTGACAATCTTTTCGTTCGTTTTGTGTTATATTGTTATAGAGTGATTATGAAGCTGGAAAATTGCTTTGCCCAGTACTCTTTATTTTGAAGTTTGAGTAGGTTGAACCGAAAGTATGTATGTAGGTAATTGGAGTCCAATTTTAATTATCCAAGTTTGTGACTTGTGTCATAGATAACTTTTCGGCTCTATTGAATTATTTACATAATAATATTTTCTTAATAGAATATAAGTAGAATAGGAGAGTGATAGTATGTTGACTGCAAAACAGGTGGCTGAATATTTTCTTTCAAAAGATCCGGAAAGAAAACTTTTCAACCGTAATATTGTTTCATATAATGGTAGAAAATTCTATGAAGGTAATGCAAGAATAAATAAATATTTATTCTTGGCGCAAGTCGTTCATCTAGCTAAGTATAATTCAAAATTATTTTCTGATGATTTTGTAGCATATGATAATGGTCCTGTGGTAGAAACAATAATGAATTCATATGGTAGATTAGTAGGTAATAATGATAAAAATATTGATGAAGTAGAAAAAGTTTTTTTAGATAAAATATATTTATCTTTAGAAAATGCTACATATGAAGAGTTAATAGAAATAACTCATGAGGATCCAGAGTGGCAAATTTTAAGTAAGGATACATATAAAGCTCCAGTAATGAATTTAGAAAAAAATATTAATGAATATAAGAAGAGATATAAAGGATTAATTGAAGCATTAAAAATATGAATGAGGATTTACAAGTTGGTCAAATACTTTGGCTAAAAGTTAGATATCAAATAGATAAAGTATCTGATGTCAAACACCCAATGTTAATTGCTGAAATTAATGATGAATATATTGAAATTATAGCAATTGATAAAACTGCTGGTAAATTACAAAATTTATATTATCCATACAATCGTTACATTAATTCAGATAATCCAAAAGAAACCGTCTTATATGAAGATAGTTATGCACAATTAAACACAAAATTGACAGTAGAAAATTTTGTTGATTTAAAAAAATATAGAAAAACAACAGATTTATTATCAAAAGTAAAATTAAATGACTTATTAAATGATTATAAAGATTATCAAAATAATAATAAAATTAAAGAGGAAAGAATTGTGCATATGACAAAATATGAAATATTAGAATTAAATGAGATTAGTTAAAAAATAGCTAATCTTTTTTATTTGTTTTACATATTATGTAGTATGTGGCATTAATATATCGACATTATTAAAAAAATAGTATATTAATAATGTAATAAAAAAAGAGACACGCTTGATTTTGCCGCTTTTTTGTATTGGGAGTTCTTTGGGAGTTTTTTTAAATTATAGCATTAAAAAAACCTTTAAAATTAAAGGCTTAATAATTATAAATGGTGTCCCGTTAGGGGCTCGAACCCTAGACCCACAGATTAAGAGTCTGTTGCTCTACCAACTGAGCTAACGAGACATAACTAAATTATAGCATGTTTATTAAAAATAAGCAATATTTTTAGTTATAGACATTCAAATAATCATTTTTAAGTAAGTTGAATATACTATAATAAGTCATAAACACTTATAAATAAAGGGAATTTTACCGATTTGCATTATTTATAAATTTATGATACAATATAACTCGTTCGAGGAGGAAAGTTTTAAAATGTTGCAAATATTATTAATAATCGTTTCGATTTTATTAATTTCTATAGTTTTATTACAAGCAGGTAAAGCCGAAAGTGCTTCTAATGTAATAACTGGTGGTAGCGATGCTTTATTTGCCAATCGAAAAGAACGTGGTGGAGAATTATTTATTACTAGGTTAACGATGGTATTAGGTTTATTATTCTTTATCATATGTTTAGTTATTGGATTTTAGAGTTTAAAATAAACTCTTTTTTCTTTGTTTTATAATCAAATTATGATAAAATGTTATTGGTGAAGTAGTATGCTTAAAAAGTTACTTAATTTTGTGACACACCGAATCTTTATTGTCGGTGTCTTATTGGTTTTTCAATTATTTATTTTAGTTTTAGCGCTTCATAAATTTGAAGAATATGGTTTATATTGTTACATTTTATTTTTTGTTTTAGCGATATTAGTTTTATTAAAAATAATCAATGGTAATGCTAATCCAAACTATAAAATAGCTTGGATTATTCCTGTTTTAACTATTCCTATTTTTGGAACCTTAATGTATTTAATTTTTGGCAACAAATTAAACAATAAAGATAAAAAATTAATAAAAAGTAAAGAAAATATTCAAAAAAATTTAAAACAAGATTTTAAAATAATGGCAGAAATCGAAAAACAAAATATTAATTTTTATAACCAGGCTAACTATATTTATCGCAATGCCTATTATCCAATTTATGAAAATACTTATACTGAATATTTAAAAATAGGGGAAGTTTATTATCAAAGATTAATTGAAGAGTTAAAACAAGCGGAAAAATATATTTTTATGCAATACTTTATTATTCATGAAGGTAAATTTTGGAATGAAATTTTAGAAATTTTAAAACAAAAAGTTAAAGATGGTGTCGATGTTAGAGTTGTTTACGATGACATGGGATGCATTGTTACATTACCAAATAGATATTACGAAGAATTAAATAAATATGGTATTAAAGCTTGTTCTTTTAATAAATTTATTCCTGTTTTAACAGCTAAATTAAATAATCGTGATCACCGTAAAATAACTGTTATCGATGGTAAAGTAGCCTTTACTGGCGGTATAAATTTAGCTGATGAATATATCAATGAATTTGCAAAATATGGTCATTGGAAAGATAATGGTATTTTACTTAAAGGGGGTGCTGTTTGGAGTTTTACGGTTATTTTTTTATCTTTGTGGAATTATATTCATGGAAAAAATGAAAATTTTGACTATTTTAAACCGAAATTAGAAAAAATTAAAGCTCAAGGCTTTGTTCAACCTTATGATGATTCCCCTTTAGATGATGAAAGAGTAAGTCAAACTGTTTATTTAAATTTAATTAATAAAGCAGAAAAATATATTTACATTACCACACCTTATTTAATTATTGATGATGAATTAGAAAATGCTTTATGTGTGGCTGCTAAAAGTGGCATTGATGTCAGAATTATTACTCCAGGGATTCCTGATAAAAAAATAGTTAATGAAGTTACTAAAGCTTATTATAATAATTTAATCGAAAATGGTGTGAAAATATATGAGTATTCTCAAGGCTTTATTCATGCTAAAACATTTTTAGTCGATGATAAAATTGCGACAGTTGGAACTGTTAATTTAGATTATCGTAGTTTGTATTTACACTTTGAATGTGGTGTTTTAATGTATAAAACTGACTGTATTAAAGATATAAAAAAAGACTTAAAAGAAGTATTAAGTATTTCCAAACAAATTTTAATTGATGATACCAAAGTAGGCTTATTTAGAAGTTTAAAAAGAGCAATTCTTCGTTTGTTTGCTCCATTAATGTAAAATATTAATCTTCAATATCTTCTCTGACAAATTCAGTCATCGGTACATTTAGTTTTTTAGATAAGATATAAACAAATTCTAAACTAAAAGTTTGGTAGCTATTATTTTCAATATTGGCAATTGTTCCCTCACTATATTGAACTAAATCAGCTAATTGCACTTGGGTTAGTTTTTTAAGTTTTCTAATTCTTTTAATATTTTTGCCAACAATTACATAAACATATTTATTATCATCCTTATTTATCTTCATATTATTTCACCTAATTAAATCTTCTCATAAACAAATAGAGAACAACTACATTTAATATATGTACTTTATGAGTAAAATATGTTAAAATGGTACAAGAAAGGGAAACAATTTATGGAAAGAGATCATTTTAAAAAATTACAAGAATTGCGAGTAGCTCATGGCTACACATATCAAAAAATGGCTGATAAATTACATATTAGCAAATGTTATTATTGGCAAATTGAAAATAAACAAAGAAATTTAACTTATAAAATGGCTTTTAATATTGCTAAAATTTTAAAAACTAAGCCCGATAAAATATTTTTAGAAGAATTAAAAATGGTAAAATGAATATTCAGAATTTTGGTTGACTAATAACTTGAAATACGGTAAAATTAAATTATAGAAAATAGAGGTGCATTTTAATGAAAATGAAAGTTAATAAAAACTGTCTATTAAATATTCTAACACTTAAATTAGCAAACTGCAAACCTGGGGGGGGGGGCAAAATCTTTATAAAATAAGACCAAAATATGGTTTTACGCTTATTGAATTATTAGGAGTATTAATTATATTAGCGGTAATAGCTTTAATTACTTTTCCTGTTATCGATAATTCGATTAAAAATAGCCGCGAAAAATCTTTAGAAAGAACAATCGATGCGATTGAAGAGGCAGCCTATCGTTATAGTATTGAAAATGATATAGGATATCCAAGTGAACAACAAGCTCTTTATTTGAGTGATATTCAAAGTAAGGGCTTTTTATCGTCTTCAATAATTAATCCTGTTACCAATGAAGAATTATCAGGATGTGTCTGGTATTATTGGGTTACAAATTATAATCAATATATCTTTGAATATGATATGGAATGTGTCAAAGTTGATACTGAACCAGTAATTAATATTGCTTATGATGAAAGTTTAATTAATACTAATGGTTGGGCGAAAGAAAATATTGCAGTTACATTAAGTGGTAATGGTGAGATAAAATATTGTCTATCTAGTAGTGAATGTGAACCAAATGAAATCGTGGAAACAGGTAACAATACTAAATTTATTACAACTGAAGGAACATCTTATCTATGTGCCTTAACTACCAATAGTTTAGGAAGTAGTAACAAAGAATGTCAAAGTTTTAACTTAGATAAAACATTGCCAACAATCAATAATGTTGGTGACTTAACAGTCAACCTTAATGAACCGGTAAATTTAAGTAGTGGAGTAACATATAATGATGCTTTATCCGGAATCGATGGGGAATTAAGTATTACTCCGTCAACAATTGATACAAGTACAGTTGGCACAAAACAAGTGACATATCAAGTTCAAGATATGGCTGGTAATGTAAGAGAAATAGTCAGAAATATTATCGTCGATGCCGAAGCTCCAACCATTGTCTTTAGTTTAGTGGATAGTAGTGCTATTAATAGTAATGATTGGGCAAAGAGTAATTTTTATATAAGGGCAACTATAACAGATAATAGTGGTAGTGGCATAGCAAGCTCAAGTAGTTGTGCAACGAATAGTAGTAGTGAATGTACACCAAGTGCAAGTTTTACAGGAACTACTAAAGATTTCTATATTGAAGCAGAAGGAAGTAACCGAGCATGTATATCTGTTACTGATAACAACAATAAAACAACCAAAGTATGTAGTGATACTTACAATTTGGATAAAACTGTTCCAACATCTGGTACGGCAACATTTGTTGGTACTTTAGGAAGTAATGATTGGTATACTACTAATGTTATCGTTAATGTGGCAAATGGAAGCGATAGTTTATCCGGTCATGATAGTACAAGTACTAATATCGCAAGTATTACATCTAATACTGCTGGAACAATAGTAACTATCACAACTACCGATTTAGCTGGCAATTCAGCTTCAAGAAATTACACAATTAAAGTTGACAAAGATAGTCCAAACTTAGTGGCAAAAGATGGTGTAGTAGAAATTACCAAGGGTGATAGTAATGTTGTCAGTAATTACTTTACTGAGAATTATGGTATCAGTGGAGGAAGTATGTCATGTACGCCAACTAATACAAGTGGTTTAACAACAGGAACACAAACTTTAAGATGTACTGCAACTGGTGGTAATGGCTTAACAACAACAGCAACTAAACAAATAACAGTCAATCCTGATACTTATTTTGTATCAGATACAAGTGGGGCAAATATTCCCGAATTATTAACGAATATGATACCTATTGTATATGATGGTACGAATTGGATATATTCAGATGGAACACAAGAAAATTGGTATAGTTATGACGAAAAATCATGGGCTAATGCAGTGGTATTAAATAGTGGCGTAAGTAAAAGTGTAGGCCAAACAATCAGCGAAAGTGAAATAGCCTTATGGTATGTGTGGATACCAAGATATAAATATCAATTGTTTAATGCTAATAATGGAAGTGTGGCAGCCCAATTAATTAATGTAGAATTTGAAAGTGGAACAGCTACTACCGGAACAGTATCGTGTACCGATGCTGTAAGTGGCTCAGGAAGTAGTAGTGAAACATGTACAAATGCAAGTAATGGCAATTGGTATACGCATCCCGCATTCACATTTGGTGATGAAGAAGTAACCGGCTTTTGGGTCGGGAAATTTGAAGTAAGTGGAAGCACTAGTACAATTACAATCAAGCCAGGAGTGCAAAGTTTAAGAAGTACAACAGTGTCAGCATTCTTCACGGCAATTCAAAACATGAGAACAACATATAGTTTAAGTGGAGATAGTCACATGATGAAGAATATGGAATGGGGAGCAGTAG
>CALVVP010000044.1 GCA_944363895.1 uncultured Bacilli bacterium
AAGCTGGTTCAAAATTTACTTGGGGCTATAGTACTTTAGAAGGAAGTCGTACTTGTAAAACTAAATCTGTTGAATGGGATAGGTTTGTCGATGATTTAGAGGCGGCAAATATTGCTATTGAAAAAGCATATAATGCTTATTTGGTAGCTAGAGATCAACAGGCGAGTATAGTAGAAGATGAAAATATCGATGGTTGTAGAGACTGTGTTAGAGAAAACTGTGATACTGATGAAGAAACTGGCAGAGAATTTTGTACATGTGAACTGTATCGTTATTGGGATGAACAATGTAAAATATGGAGCGAAGCTTCTTATGGAAGCGGCCCTACTAGAGTAAGTGAACCATCTGGATCTACTTGTTCTTGTAACGGTTCACCTGATGTTGATTTCAATGTCAGTGGTAAATATGCGAGTTATAATAGAATTAAAAATAATGCTATAAGTACATATAATGCTATGTTAGCATGTTATAAAAATTGGGAAGAAGATGAAGTATATAAAGTCGATCCGCAAGCGACAATAATCTATAGCGATGATATTAATTATTATTATCGTGATGAATTAGACTCAACTACGCAATATGGATATTCAGAGGTGCTTGATTGTGAGCCTCAGACAACAATTGAAGTTTTAACAGGTTGTAGTGGCGATTCTTGTACTATTGAAAATAAACCCATTAGAAAATGTGAAAGTGTAACTGCTGAAAGAACTTCCAAAACAGACTTTGCAGTTAAAGAAAATGTCTTTAGATATGTTTTAAAATCTAATCATTTATCAATTCATCCTAATGACTTAGCTAACTATAATATTCCTAATTTCACAACCAACTTTATCGATATTGGTTATTCTAACTTTCCAGTATCATTCTCCGCTGCTGATGGGGTATATGGAACAAATGAAGGAAGAGGTCAATTTGATGTTGAGTATAGTAATTTAGGACATGTAGAAACAGGTAGAACAATGGTTGATACTATATTAAGTAGTGGTGATATATCAAATGGAACCGATGGTGAATTTGGTAAATGGATTTGTCAATATACTGTTTATTCTGATTTGTTACCAGAAGATGATCCGGGTAAAGGTAATGGTGGTATAGGTGATATTGATTTAATTTATCGACCAATTGATTTATATAATCCATTCCCAGATATCGATGCTAGTAAAAGAGATACGGGTTCTAACTGGTGTGATCAAAATGGTGATTGTAGTTATGATAACAATACTGTTCAAACATATATATATAACAACCGAGGAGTTGATTACGATGAAATATATAATGAAGAACCGATGTATACCTTTGTTTTAACACCAGCTATTATTAAAGAAATAAGAGAATATAACGATAATAATTCATATGCTTCATATACTGGTAGTTTAGGAACAGCGCAATACTTTGATTATCAATGTGAAGAAGGAACTGGTATTGCTTGTATAAGTGATTATCTATCATATCTTATCGATATAACAGGGGCGAAAGATCGACCAGGAGTATGTGTTGATGATCAATACCGTAGTTATAATGATGTAACTAGTTTCTATAATTGTCGTTATTAATAAAAACGATATAAATGGCTTTCATTTATATCGTTTTGTTTTGACGAATTCTTTTTCTTCAACGGGTTCTTCTAATAAACTTTCTTTTAAATATTGATATTCTCTTATTTCTTGTTGAATGTCTTTATTTTTAATATCTTTACTTTTAATATCTTCTTTTTTAATATCATTATTTTTTTTTTCATTAGTAGTTTTACTTAAACATTGATATTGAATAGCGGTAGCTAATTGAGAAACATTAGTTAGACCGATTAAAGGAAGTAAATAATTGATTGGTAAGTTAATACATTTAGATAAAAACAAAGTAGTTAAGGTGATATATAAAAAATTAGTTTTAACTTTACCTAATAAAGTTGATTTAGGATGGCGATTATTTAATTCAGCTTTAGTTGAAATAAAACCGATGGCAAATTCTAAAATTAATGTAGGTAAAATAATAAAGGGATTAGTAATTAGTAAAGGTAGAATTAAACCTAAAGCGAACATTTTATCACTTATGACATCTAATTTACGACCATATTCACTAGTTGCATGCCATTTACGGGCTAAAAGGCCATCGAAAGCATCAGTCAAACCAAAAGCACCCGCGATAATAGTTGCAATAATAAAATTGCCGAATATAGCAGCAGGTACAATTAAAAATGGAGCAATAATGCGGGATTTAGTTAAAATATTCGGTAGCCTTTTTTTAAATCGATTAATAAAGTTTTTTTCTTTATGAATGTTAGCTAAATATTCTTGTTTATTTTGCTTATATTGTTCAATAACTTGTTTAGTTTTAGACATAAATCCTCCTTAAGCACTACTATTTTACCACATTTCTTATCACTTTCAACATAATTTTAATATTTAAAGCATATAATGTCTTGTATCAATATTTTGGTACATTTAGGAAACTCGTAGGATTACGGTTTCCTTTTTGGTAAAAAAGTGTAAAAATGTGGTAAATAGTATTTAAATATATACAAAATTTGTCGAAAAATGGTATAATGATTAATAGGTGAGGCTATGAAAAAAGTAGTAAATATTTTATTAGTTTTCATATTTTTATTTGTAAGCCTAATTCCACCTATTAAAGCTGATGAAGTAAGATATGGTTATGTTAGTTCGACTCAAGGTAATGGTATTTTAGTAAGAAGTGGGCCAGGAACTTCACATAGTACTATTGGTAATGGACTAGCTGAAGGTGAGCAAGTAAAAATTTTAAGTGAACATAAACCTAATGATGGTACGACTAGTAGTTGTAGTATTTGGTATTTAGTTGCCTATGAAGAAGCTAGCGATGGCGTCGGATATGCTTGTGGTGATTTAATTACGATTATTGAAATTCAAACCGATGAAGAGTTTGAAGAAAGTTTAAAAGCTTTTCCCGAAAGTTATCACGATGCTTTAAGATTATTACATACCATTTATCCCCATGCGATCTTTGAAGCTTATGATACGCGATTAGATTTTAATACAGTTGTTAAAAACGAATCTTCGGAAGGTGATAGTTTAATTTGGGATTCCAATAATTCAAGAGATGGTTTAAAACTAATGGATAGTTATAATTATCAAACTAACAAATTTGCTAATAATTATCCTGGGGGAGGAGAAAATTGGTATGCGGCTAATTCCGAAACTATTGCTTATTATCTTGATCCAAGAAACTTTTTAACGCAAACAAGAGTCTTTATGTTTGAAAGTTTATCATATAATCCAACCATCCATACGGAGGCAGGAGTTGATGCGATACTAGCTGGTAGTTTTATGGCTAAAGAAAAAGTTGATGGTGGCGATAAAACATTTGCTGAAGTAATTATGGAAGCGGGAAAAACATATAATATTAGTCCTTATTATTTAGCTAGCCGAATTTTACAAGAAACAGGTTATACTAGAAGTTCTTTAGTTAAAGGTGATTATGATGATGATAAATATGATGGTTATTATAATTTTTTTAATTATGGCGCTAGTGGTAAAGATGTTGTGGCAAGTGGTTTAGCTTATGCTTATAAAAAAGGCTGGAATTCGGAAGAAAAAGCTATTTTAGGTGGTACTAGTTTAATTGGAACAGATTATATTGGGGTTGGACAAGATACCGGCTATTTTCAAAAATGGGATGTTGTCTGTAACGAAGATGATATTGATGAATGTAGTCTTTATAATCATCAATATATGCAAAATATTGAAGCACCTTATAGTGAAGCTTATTCTACTTATAGTGGGTATATTAAAACATTTAGCGATAATTTATATAATTTACCTTTGTTATTTAAAATTCCTATTTATAATAACATGCCGGATGAAACAACTTTACCAAGTGAAAAAAATCCGATTAATTATTTAAAAACTTTAACTGTCGATGGTAAAAGTGTAACTAATTTTAATAGTTTAAAAACAACTTATTCTATTAGTATTCCCGAAACCAAAAAATCGGTTAAAATAGCTGCTACTAAAATTGAAAGTAAGTCGACAATTAAAGGTACTGGAACGATCGAAATAACGAATGATGGTCAAATTATTCCTGTTACAGTAATTGCCGAAAACGGCGATGAGTTAGTCTATAATATTACTGTCAAACTAACTAAAGTTGACGAAAATGCTATGACTTTAGATGAAACAATTGAAAATATTCAATCAGGAACCTTTAAAGATGGTTATATTACGGGATTAACGAATGTTCAAACCATTTTAGAAGCAATAACCCAAGCTAATGAATTAG
This sequence comes from uncultured Bacilli bacterium, assembly GCA_944363895.1. Lineage (GTDB taxonomy): Bacteria > Bacillota_I > Bacilli_A > RF39 > UBA660 > Faecisoma. The sequence continues at coordinate 4,255 of CALVVP010000044.1, forward strand.
CTGAAGTTAATGTTTATGATTTAGATGAAAAAGAAGTGACTAGTGGTTCAGTTGGTACCGGATATAAGGTAACGATTACAGTTTTAGAAGAAAGTCAAACCTTTGAAGTTGTTATCTATGGTGATACTAATGGTGATAGTGAAATAACCGTTTTAGATTTATTAAGAGTGCAAAAGGATATCTTAGATATCTCTAAGATTAAACAATAAAGAAAGGAAGGTAAAACTTGATGAAAAAGATATATTTATTATTTGGTATTGTTTTAAGCTTAATTTTTATTAGTAATGTCGATGCGGCCACCGCTAATATCAGTTTAACTTCTTCGAAATCGCGAGTTATTGTCGGTGATACAGTTAATGTAACGATTAGATTATCCTCATCGGCTAATATCGGTAGTTGGGACTTTAAAGTTGTTCCTTCTTCCAATTTAACTTTAGTAGAAAGAAGTGATGATTTCGATGGCTTAAGAGTCGCTGATTCTGGTGGGGCTTCAACCAAAAGTAAAACTTATACTTTTACTTTTAGAGCAACAGCTAGTGGTACTGGCAGTGTTAGTGTTAGTGTTAATGAAATTTATGAAATGACTAATGACGATACAACTCCTAAAATGAAAGTCACTACTAATAGTACTAGTTTTAATATTATGACTCAAAGTCAATTAGAAGCTACATATAGTAAAAATAATTATCTATCAAAATTAGAAGTTGCAGGACAGACTTTAACACCAGAATTTAATAAAGACACATTAGAATATAATTTAGAATTAGAATATGGAACAGAAAGTATTAATATTATTGCTGATTCAGAAGATTCTAAAGCTAGTGTCGATGGCGATGGGGAAGTTAAATTATCTCAAGGATTAAATGCAATCAAAATAGTTGTTACCGCTGAAAATGGCAGTACTAAAATATATACGATTAATGCCACCGTTAAAGAATTAGATCCGATTAATGTCACTTTAGATGGTAGTAATTATTCAGTCATAAGAGAAGAACAATTTTTACCAAGTGTGAATAGTACTTATCAATTAACGACTATTCAAATAGATGACAAAGATGTCCC
>CALVVP010000045.1 GCA_944363895.1 uncultured Bacilli bacterium
AAAAATTTTACACTAAAAAAAAGATATATTTCTATATCTTAAGCTCTTGAATCATATTTACCAGTACTTGTCGAAATAATAACAACATCATCAGTATCGACAAACAAAGGAACTCTTACTACTAAACCAGTCTCTAAAGTGGCATCTTTAGTCGCATTATTAGTAGTATTACCTTTAACCGCTGGTTCAGTATGAACAACTTTTAATTCAACCTTATCAGGTAATATAACTCCCAATAATTCACCTTGATAAAAACTTAAATCGACATTTAAACCTTCTTTTAAATAATTAGCTTCTTCACCTAATTGTTCTTTAGTTAATTCAATTTGTTCATAAGATTCCATATTCATAAAATTATAACTATCACCTGATGAATACAAAAATTGCATTGGTTTTTTCTCTAGTCTGGCTTTTTCTAATTTAGTGCCACTATTAAAAGATTTTTCAGTAGTAGAACCAGTTCTTAAATTTCTAATTTTCATTTTAACAAAAGCTGCCCCTTTACCTGGTTTAACATGAGAAAACTCTAAAACTTGATAAATATCACCATCTAAAGTAAAAGTAATACCATTTTTAATATCATTAACATTAATCATTTTTGACCCCCTTTACTAATATTTAACATTTTTAATCACCTTATTTTTTTTCTTTATGAGTAGTTGTTTTTTTACAAGTTGGACAATGTTTTTTTAATTCTAAACGATCAGTTGTATTACGTTTATTTTTTTCGGTACGATAATTCTCACTTTTACATTCGGTACATTGAAGAGTAACTCTTTCTCTTGCTTCGCCTTTTTTAGCCATTTTAATCCCTCCTTCTTAAAACACTTCTATAATTATACCAAATTATTTATATATTTCAAAGTATTTTTGTGAAATTCGATTAGAAATTATCCGATTTATTGGCGCACGCGAAGTCGAAGTATCGTGATAATAGATATCAGGAGAAACAACGACAAACGATACTTCCGGATTATCATAAGGAGCATAAGCGCCAAAAGTGTTGCTCATAGTAGCCGTATCAATTACCCCATCACCATCAGTATCGATAAAACTTTCACTAGTTCCGGTTTTGGCCGCCGGATTATATTTACTATCGACATAACCATTAGCGATACCACTAACAACACCTTCTCTAAAGCCCAACTTAATCCGATTTAAATATTTATCTTCTAAAGTTATTTTATTTAAAACAGTCGTTTCAACTTCATATAATAAATCGGTCAAACCATCCTTAGTCGGATTATATACTGCTTTTAATAAATGGGGTTGGATACGATAACCACCATTGGCAATCGTATTAATATATTGGCTTAATTGAATTGGCGTATATGTGTCAAACTGACCAATCGAAAAATCCAACAAATGACCAGCTAAAGTACTATCACTAGTATACCCCAAACTCTCAACTGGTAAATCAATACCTGTTTTAACGCCTAAACCAAATTCTTTAAAAGTATTTCGATAAATATCGAATGCTTCAGGATTGATATTTAACTCTTCATTATAACGATAGACCCCACCACCAACTTTAATCGCTGTATGAAATTGAAAAACATTAGAAGAATATTTTAAAGCACTAATATCATCGACTGTTCCTAAGGTTGTCCAAGAACATTTAAGTGGCGTATTAGCTATTTTAATACAACTGTCATCTCTTCTTTCACCAATTATTAAAGCGCCCGTTTTATATCCGACCGCATGAGAAGCACCTTTAACAATCGAACCAGCCGTAACCGGTGTGGTAACAATACCCGGTGTATAATCATAAACTTCATATTCACCATCTTTTTCCACAACTTGTTTACCAGCCATCGCTAAAATTTCTCCGGTATTAGGATCACTGATAATAACAAATGACCGATTATAATACTTCGTATTAGCATATTTTTTACCATTAATAACTTCTTCTGATAAAATTTCTTCGATTGCTTTTTGTAATTCAATATCGATTGTTAAAACGATATCTTTACCACGACTACCTTCATCGATAATCTTTCTCGTGCCATCATCTAATATTTGATAAACTGTTTTCTCACCTTTTAAAATCGCTTCGTATTGATATTCTAAATAACTAGTCCCTACCCGATCATTTAATTCATAACCTAAGTCTAAATAATAATCTTTTAATTCATAAGGTATACCACTTTCACTCGTTGAAACAGTACCTAAAATAGTTCTAAAAACATCACCATAAGGATAAACTCTTTCCCAATCTAATCTAACATCAAAACCTTTAACATTATTAACATTTTCGGCAATCAAAGCATATTCTTTATCAGTGACATCTTCTTTTTTAATCACTTTTTCATCAAAACTATAACCAACATTCATTAAATAATAAATATAAGCCGCCAAATAATCTTGAGTAGTATAATTAGCCAATTCTTCGTTAGTCACTCTTGCAATTTTTAAATTTTCAATATCCTCGCTTGTCAACTTTCTTTCATCTAATAATTGCCATTCTTCAGCGGTAATTTTATTATTAGCTAATTCACTATTGTTTAAAACCCAAAACTTTCTTAAATCATCATCATCTAATTTACTATAATCTAAAGTAATCATCTCTGCTACTTTATAAGCCGTAGCTATTTCTTCTTTCGTTGTTACACCACTAGGCTTTTTATAATAAATTACTTTAACCGCTTTATTATCAACGATAATTTTGCCATTGCGATCATATATTCTTCCTCTTGGAGTACTGGCTGAAGTAACAATATTTTGTCTTAATTGTTCAACTTTATTAATATAAAAATCATGGTTGATAATTTGAACAATAAATAAATTCACGCCTAATACAATCATTATTACTAAAATTAATCCAATTAAAATATAATATCTTTTTTCAACTATTTCTTTAATATCTTTATTTTTATTAATACTTATATTATATATTTTTTTGTATTTCTTTTTCATAAATTTTACTTACTTTATTAAAATCAATAATTGAAAAAAAATTATCTATATAAGTATTACGCTCATTTTGGTAATCCAAGTAATAAGCATGTTCCCATAAATCTAAATTCATAATTGGTACTAATCCATAAGAATTTGGTGTATCTTGATTAGCAACATTGATTATTTCTAAATTATTATCTTTGTTTAAAACTAAAAATGTATAACCCGATCCTACTAATAATTTAGCTTGTTTAATAAATTCTTCTTTAAAATTAGCGAAAGATCCAAAATCTTCATCGATTTTATTTTTAAATATTTCACTCATTTCCCCATAACCTAAAATACTAAAAAATAATTCGTGATTTAAAACTCCTCCTAAATTAAACAAAATATTATCGCGTTCTTGAATTGGAAATATATCGATATTTTTAACTAATTCTTCTTTCGAATATTCATAATTATATTTACTTAACAAATTATTCAAATTATCTAAATATTTTTTATAATGTTTATTATAATGAATATTCATTGTATAACTACTAATATATGGTTCATAAGCATCGTAGCTTTTCATATCAATACTAGAATACATAAATTCCCCTCCTTATAATATTTTATTTAATTTTCATAACTTTATTCTTTGATTCATATACTATATTGGTGATTACATGAAAGAAAGATTGATTAGTGAATATATTAATCGGATGACTTTAGATGATGTTAATAATTTTGCTATTAAAAATGGTGTTATTTTGAAAGAAAATGAAGTAAAACTAATTTATAACCATATAAAATCTAATTGGCGTACTATCGTTTTTGGTAATCCACGCGGTATTTTAGATGATTTAAAAAACAAGTTAGATAATACTAGTTACCAAAAAATTGAAACTTTATATATTTATTTTAAAAATCGTTATTTATAATATGCTCTTATTTTGTTAAGCAAATCATAATCAAATTCTTTATTTAAAATCATTTCTATTTCAAATTTATATGGTGGATACATTCTTTCTTTAGAATTATCGTCAATTGTCACATAAGGCGTTTCTAATATTTTAGGAATGTCTTTTAATTTGTCGTGGTAAATTATTTTTATTAAATTATTAAATCCCAATGTCCCAAAACCGATGTTTTCATGTCGATCTTTATGGGTATTAATTAAATTTTTACTATCATTAATATGGACACATTTTAAATATTTTAAACCTATTATTTCATCAAATTGTTTTAAAACATCATCAAAATTACTGATATCATATCCAGCATCATTGATATGACATGTATCTAAACAAACACCTAATTCATAATCAACACCATTAATTATTTGCTTAATTTCTTCAAAAGAACTACCTAATTCTGTTCCTTTTCCCGCCATTGTTTCCAAAAGAATTGTTACTTTACTTTTACCAACTTTGTTTAAGTTATCAATAATATTTTTTATTCCTTCATCTTTACTTAATTTCACACTACTACCCGGGTGTAGAACTAGTTTAGTCATTCCGAGTTTTTCAACTCTTTTTAATTCTTCTTTTAAGAAAGTAACCGCAAAATCATTATTACTTGCCATATTAATTATATAAGGTGCATGAACGATGACATTATTGATATCGATATTGTTTTTTATCATTAGTTCTTTTCCTTCATTAGTTAATTTATTATCAATTGGTTGGCGATTAGTATTTTGAGGAGCACCAGTATAAAACATAAAAGTAGTACTTCCATAACTTAATGCTTCTTTGACACTACCTACTAATTGGGTATCTTTTTTAAATGACACATGTGAACCTATAATCAAATTAATCACTCTCCTTTATTAATTATAATCGATATTATTATTAAAAACAAGTACTAAAGAAAAAAGCCATAATTTTACATTATGACTTTCAATATAATTTTTATATCTGATATGGATTACTCCAAGTTCCTGTACCACCTGTTATATTTACATTAGAATTAACTACAATTACTGGGCGTAAAGCAAGTATATTAGAAGCCGGACCATCAGCAAGTTCGCTTTCTTCAAAAATTATCCAAAGAGTAGCATTATCACCATAATAGGTAAATGGCATTGCTGTCCAATAACCATATAAGCTCCATTCATCAGACATAGTATAACCATTAGTAATAATACTATCAGGTTGAGCAGCTAGCAATTCCCCAATACGAATTGTTCCAACCATTGCACTTGTTGTTCGATAAGGGCTGGTTTCATTTAGTGATACTTCATAACTATCACCATAGTTAAAAGTATTCTGATACCATGTATAAGTTACTAATTTATTACGATCAGTAGTTGTTGGCACAAGCCAATTTAAAACATCACCGTTTAATTTTTGACCAATGCCCCTACTTGTTGAGAAGACATTATTACTACCATATTCCATTTCAAATACTTCACCATTTTCTTCATAATAGCCATCTAAAATTAATTTAGTATTACCATTACTATCATAATCAACTATCCGATATTTTTTACCAGCCAATAAGACATATTCGCCATTAGTTGAATTTTCACTTAGTTTTCCTGTTATATTAGTACTTTTATCTTCGTTTAAAATATATGGTCCTGATTCATTATTCCAATTAGTATTAATTACCCCATCACCACCAGTAATAACAACATCAGGACTAATATTGATAACTGGACGGACACCATAAGTACTATAATCAACTGTTTCAGAATCCACATAGCCATTATCATCAATGTACCAGACTGATGATGAATCATAAGGTGTAGCTGTAAGTTGAGATTGCCATATATCTAAATAATTGTTGCGACCACCTGATAAAAGATATTCATCAAGAGTTAATAAACCAATTTTGGCTGTTTGACTAGATAAATTGTTAGTACAAGTTGTTCTGGCGGTTGTCGAAGTTGTAGTCGAATTACACCAAGTTTGTGTTGTGATGATGCTAGGATCATTTAATCGATTATAGAAATATTCATTTAACCACTTTTTAACATAACTACTATCCCAATTAGCACTACTATTATGATATGGGGTAACAGTAACATCTTCATTAGTAATCATTCTAATCGTTCCATCAGCGTTAATTCCCATAATTCGCCATAAGAAACCGGAATACCAAACATAATTATCATTGTGACTACCACTCATATAACAACCACCCATATAACTACCATTATTTGTTCCTGGTGTTACACAGCCATTGCCATTGGTTGCTAATTCTGGGAAACGCTCTAATACAACACTACTAATTGTGGTAACAGATGATTTAACTGTTATTTCTTTAGTAGCGGTAACCGTTTTACCATTGCCACCAGTGGCGGTACAACTTAAAGTTTGACTTCCTACTCCTAAACCACTAGTATTAGTTGGCGTACAATTTATACTTCCGCCACTAACACTATAATTTATATTAAAGTAGTTGCTTACATCATTACTATCGCCTTCTGTTATTTCCACTGTACCATCTTTGGCTGTTAAAGTTGGACTATCTTTATCGACTTTAATCGTATAATCTCTTGTTGCTGAATTACCAGCCAAATCAGTTGTCGTAATAGTTACAATAGTTTCAGTAGTATTAGCAGTAATACTTGAAACACTACTAGTTGTACTATCATGACCAGATAAATTGTCACTTCCATCTAATATATTAACTGTTACATCGGTTGTATACCAATCATTACTGCCTAAAGTTCCAGCAAATGTCGCCGTACCAGCTGTTGGAACAGTTTTATCTAATTTATAGGTATCACTACATATTTTAGTAGTCTTATTGTTATTGTCGGTAACAGATATACATGCTCGATTGCTTCCTTCACTTTCAATATAAAAATCTTTAGTAGTTCCTGTAAAACTAGCAATTGGTTCGCATTCACTACTGCTATTGATCGTACAACTACTTGCACTTGCTATGCCACTACCACTATTATCAGTAATCGTTGCTCTTAAATAGAAGTTAGATTTTGCCCAACCATTACTATTAATGGCACTACTATCAACTGGATTAAAAGTAATTGTTGGTGCTTCAGCATCGACAATAATATTTCTTATTACTTCTCTTATATTGCCTGCTTTATCGCTGATACTATATGTTATTGATTTCGTTCCAACGGTACTTGTATCGACTGTCGATGGATTTATTACTAATTCACCATCTATACCTGATAAAACATCATTATATATTACATTCTCACTTAAGTCTACTTGTTCGTTTAATTGGACTGTTAAATCACCTACACCTTCAATCGTCGGTGCGGTTTTATCTAATTTGTATATAATACATTCTTTGTCACTTTCATT
>CALVVP010000046.1 GCA_944363895.1 uncultured Bacilli bacterium
TATAAATCATACTCGCTTCAGAACGACCTGCGGATATTCTTGCTTCTTCAATCACATTTAAAATAATTGGAGTGGCAATTAAAGCTACTATCGCTAATATAATTATAACTGCTAATAATTCAATTAAAGTAAAACCTTTTTTCATTATTTATCAATCCTCTAACTTTCCTTATCCTATAAATAATTTTAAATGATTATAAATTTTTAGTCAACAATTAAATCAAAAACAAGAAAAAAATGTACAAAAATGTACAATTTTAATTTTTAATATATTTATCACATCTATTACCCCAACTATCGACTAATTTATGGTCTTTATAAATCCGTAATATTTCACAATTATTACTACAACCTTTACATTCACTGGCTTTAGTCAAAAAATCAATATCTTGAATGTTTAAATCATAAACTTTATCAGTTTTATTTTTTTTAGCTAAAATAGCAATACCTAAGGCACCCATTAAATGACTATTTGGATCGACAATAACATCCATATTTAATATTTCTTTAAAATATTTTAAAACACCGACATTTTTAGAAACACCACCTTGAAAAATAACTGGTGATTTAATTTTTTTACCTTTACCGACATTATTTAAATAATTTAAAACGATACTTTTACATAATCCAGCTACTATATCTTCTTTTTTATAACCTACTTGGGCTTTATGAATTAAATCCGATTCAGCAAACACCGTACAACGAGCTGCTATTTTAACAGGATTAGTGCTTTTTAAAGCCAACGGGCCAAAATCTTCAATGGCAATATTTAATCTTTTCGCTTGACTTGATAAAAATGAGCCCGTTCCAGCGGCACATAAAGTATTCATCGCATAATCAGTAATAATACCATTATTCAATAAAATAATTTTTGAATCTTGGCCACCGATTTCTAATATCGTTTTAACATCCGGATAAAGAGATAAAGTACCTACAGCATGCGCCATAATCTCATTTTTAACAATATTAGCATTCAATAATAAGCCAATTAATTTTCTCGCACTTCCGGTAGTACCAATTCCTTTAATTACATATTTATCATCTAAATTATTTTTTAATATTGCAACTAATTTTTTAACGGCATTAACCGGGTTCCCTTCTGTCCAAATATAAGACGAAGTAACAATATTATTATTATCGTCGATAATAACACCTTTAGTGGAAATACTACCAATATCTACACCTAAATAACAATTCATTTTCTCCTCATTTCTATCATATCATAAAAAGCTTCTAATCTAGTTTTTATACCAACTTCACTAGTATTAGCATCAAAACTAAAATAAATAATTGGAATATTATAGTCATTAGCAATTTTATCGATTATTGGCATAACACCTATTTCTGGTGTACAAAAACTAGATTTAAGATGAATAATACCATCATATTTATTAGCTCCTAAATATTTAGTCCAATAAACATTGCTAGAAGCATCAGCTCCCATTTTATATTTAATATATTTTTTCGCTTTTTTTAAAGCTTTATTAATGGTTTTTTCATGTTTAAAAAGTAAATAATTAACATTGGTAAATCTTTTAATCTCGATATTAAAACTAGCTAATTCTTTTTCTAAATAATAGTTGCTAAAAGGTTCCATTAAAGTATATAATTCACCAATAAGACCAACTTTTAAACAATTTTTCGGTTTATTAATTTTTAATTTTTTAAACTTTTTTAAATAGTTATGGTACAAAATAAATAAACTAAGCGGATTATTAACTTGGCTAAATTTTTCCAACATTTCTTTTAATAGATTATTAAAACTATTTTTTTCTTTTTCAAAACCGATATTTTGGCGAATATAATCATCAATTTTATCCATATATTTCACCATTTTAGTGGCAATTAATAAATAATATAAACCTTTAAACAAATTAAAGTTTTTATCGATTTTTTTCATCGTTTTATATATTTTTTTTATATCTGCTTTACCAGCTGTTATTAAGTTTAATAATTCGCATTTATAACCTAAATCTTTTAAAATTTGTTCTTGTAGTTCGCTATAATAACCATAACGACAACCACCACCAAACTGAATTAAGACATTAGCGCCCATATCTAAAGCTTCAATCATCGTTCCTAAAGTGTATTTAAAAGGGGTACAGACAAATTCCGGACTATATTTATTACCCAATTCGATTGTTTTAGAAGTTATAAAAGGGACTTCGATTATTTCGGCATCGACTATTCTTGCTAATAAATAATGCGCTGGGACATAATAATTAGCCATATGCGGAAAAGCTATTTTAATCTTGTTCAATTATATCCACAAAACTTTCTATTCTCGTTTCAATCCCTGCTTGAGCATCTAAATCATCGATGATTAAATTTAAATAAGGTAAATCAATTTTCCGCATAACTAATTCATTTACTAAACTATCCAAGCCACAAGGAAAAGTACTAACAAAGATAATCCCAGCAATTTTTTCTTTACAGGCGATAATTGCCCCAATACTTTCTTTACTATATCGCCAATAAAGATTAGGCGATATATAGAGCGCTAAATCAGAAACACGATTAAATAAATCACTATAGATAATTTCGATAGCATATTTTTCTAAATTTTGAACAATCATTTTACCGATATAATTATCATGAATATTATAACTATGCGATACTATTAAAACTTTTTTATTAGGACTATCTAATTTATTTAAGTTATCAATTATTAATTGTTTTCTTTTTTTCTCATCTTTTATACAAGCTATTTTATAAGCCTTTTTTAACTTTTTTTTATTAAAGCCTAACTCTAAACCAATTTTAATTAAACCTTTTTTCTCATTTTTTTTCTTTACTTGATTTATTTCATAAGTCAATATTTTAACAGCAAATAAATTATGAACTAAATCATATAAACTACTAAAATTAGTGCACATTTGATTATTTTGACCAAAATTATCGATTTTAGGAATTAAAATATAATCACATTTATCTTGTAGATAAGCGACATGCCCTAAAAATATTTTTAATGATAGACACATTTCACTGGCTGCATAATGATTCCCAAGTTCTAAAATATTTTTATCGGTATCAGTTGTTATTAATTCAATATTTAATTGTTCAAAAAAATACTGCCACTTATCAAAGAAATAATAATAATATAATGCCTTCGGTATTCCTATTTTCATTATCTCACCCTAAATAAATATATTAACAATTATGAATTATATGACATTTTAGCTGTTATATGATATAATTTAGAAAGGTGATTTGTTATGCAATTAAAACAATTAACTAATCAAGAATTCAATAACTTTATAACCAATTATCCGATAAAATCTATTTATCAGACTGCTGAATATGGGATGATTATGGCTAATCAAGGATTTACCCCAATTTTACTTGGTTTATTAAAAGATGGTATTGTTATGGCAGCTACTTTAGTTTTAATCAATAAGGAAGAAGGCTTTAAATACGCTTATGTCCCACGAGGCTTTATGATGAATTATGAAGATTTTTATTTATTAAAAGAGTTTACTTGCCAAATTAAAAACTACTTAGGAAAAATGGGTGTCATGGGTATAAAAATTAATCCTTTAATTGTTAAAAGTATTTATGATTTTGAAAAGCAAACGAAAGAATCTAATCCTAAATATGATTTAATTTATGAAGCCTTAAGAAATAATGGCTATTATCATTTAGGATACAATAATTTTTTTGAAGCTTTAAAACCACGATTTGAAGCAATTATTAATTTAAATCAATCAATTTATAGTTTGTTTAAAAATATTAAAAAAGAATATCGAACGAAAATTAGAAGTGCGATTAAAAACGGCGTTAAAACATATCAAGGTTCGATTGATGATTTAAAATATCTCTATCAATTTACTCAAGAACGCTACCAAAGAAACTTAGAATACTTTAAAGATTGTTACAATTTTTTTAGTAAAAGAAATATGATTGAAATATACTACACTAAATTAGACACTAAAGTATATTTGCAAACAATTCAAAATAAACTATCGCATTATGAAGAAAAAAGTAATGAATTAAATGATTTAATTATGAAGAAAAAAGGAAAACCTAATCAAAAACTAATCAAGAAAAAAATCAATATTGATAAATACTTACATCAATATAAAAATGAATTGATTAAAGCTACTAATCTTTTACATAACTATCCTGATGGCGTGGTAACATCTTGTATTTTATTAATAAAACAAGATAAAGAGATAACAATTTTAATGGATGGCTATGATCCTCGCTTTAAAAAATTAAATTCTAAACATTTATTGATTTGGCAAATTATCGAAATCTATCAGAAACAAGGATTTAATAAATTTAATTTAGGTGGTATGTCAAATATGACAGTTGATGCGAATAAGTATTCAGGACTTGATGAATTCAAATTAGGGTTTGGTTCTAAAATGATCGAATATGCTGGTGACTTTGAATTAGTTACTAATCGTCGTAATTATAATCTATATCGTAATTATGTACCACTTAAAAAACTTATTAAAAGTAAATTGATAAAATAGTGATTAACTCACTATTTTTTTTGCAAAGAAAAAAGACAAATTGGTTCAAGAATTTCTGGTGTGAAGTAAATTTTGAATAATTCCTTATAAAACAAAAGAAAAAGCACATTTTTTAGTGTTAAATTTTAAAATGTGCTTTTTTTACTATTTCTAACTATTTTTTTCATCTTTTTAAAAATGTGACTTGGAGTAAAAATGTAAATCCTTATTTTTTGATTTTGGAGTAATTTTTATTATTCTTTATCCCACTAATTTTACCATTAAAAATATACAATATTCTTGCTCTAAATAAATCAAAATTTTTATAACCAAACGCTATCCTTTTTATTACTTTTATTTTATTATTTACTCCTTCTGTATACCCATTACTATATCTTTCATCCAAAAATGAATTTATTATATATTCTTTCCATCTTGATATTGTTCCTGCTGCTTCTACAAATTCTGGTATGTTTTTCGAAATACACTTACTTATCCACTTAGTTAATTGTTCTTCTACAGCCATTTCTTTATAATGTTTTGTTATATCTAAAAATTCTTCTTTTAAAATGTAGCCTGTTCTTAATTCACTAGATATATCTAATATCTCATTCAATACACTTCCAGGTAACACATCAACTAAATGACTATTTTTATATCTCTTGATTAATACCCACCAATCTATTTCATTTCCATATTTCCTTAATAAGCTTACATTCTTTTTATTCTTTAATATTTTATATTGTCTACTTTTTTCAGAATACTCTTTTTGCAATCTTATTCTTATTTTATCTAGCGCTTACATTATATATTTGGTATAATGAAATGGGTCAACC
>CALVVP010000047.1 GCA_944363895.1 uncultured Bacilli bacterium
TATTGAATATCCTAATTGCAACATATATTCTTTTAACATTATTTTAACTCCTTATAACATAGGGCGAATTTATCTAAAAAATAATTAATTTCTTCTTCTTTAGTTAAATGCGATAAACTAATCCGCATACTTGCAATAGCTTTATTCTCATCCTTAGTTAAAGCATAAACTGATTTCGAAATAGTTCCTGTTGAACAAGCTGTTTGCGTGGAAATATAAATATCATATTTTTCTAAAGCATGTAACATCGTTTCTGGTTTGATTCCCACTACACTGATATTTAAAACATGCGGAATACAATATTCATTACTATTGATAAAGACATCCTGATATTTAGTTAAACCATTTTTCAACTGTTCATTTAATTTAGTTACATATTGATAATTGTCATCGATATTATTTAAAATTAAACGCATCGCTTTAGCAAATGAAACAATTAAAGCAGTTGCTGGAGTTCCTGACCGATAAATCGTCGTACTTTTACCGCCATGAATCAAAGGTTCTAAAGTAATCTTTTCTTTTTTATATAATAGACCAATTCCTTTAAGACCATATATTTTATGGGCAGAAAAACTAGCTAAATCAATATCATCTAAATTTATTTTAATTTTACCTAAACATTGAGTCATATCGACATGGAAAAAACATTTCGGATGTTTTTTAACTATTTTAGCTATTTTATCTAATGGTTGAACAATTCCTATTTCACTATTAACCGCACAAACACTAACTAAAATAGTTTCATCCGTCAATAATTTTTCTAAATCTTTTAAATCGACAATACCTTTATCATCACATTTAACAAAATCAACTTTAAAACCTAATTTTTGTAAGTAAGATAAAGGGCCATAAATCGAAGAATGTTCAAATTCCGTTGTAATGATATGTTTACCTCTATTTTGATATTTTAAAGCAATACCTTTAATTGCCATATTATTTGATTCGGAAGAACCACTAGTATAAATAATTTCTTGTTCTTTAACCTGTAATAAATCAGCAATCTGCTTAGTTGCCGCCTTAATTAAGTTATTAGCTTCTACCCCTAATTTATGTAAAGAATTAGGGTTACCAATATATTTTCTACTGACTTCGACAAAACTTTTCAACACTTCTTCATCTACTGGTGTCGTCGCCGAATAATCTAAATATGTCATTTTTAATCACCTTTTATAATTTTACCAAATTTATCAATATTTGTAAATTAAATGTGTAACCTTCTTTAAAATTGGATTGAAATAACTAAAACGATATTTGCCATATAAGCAATTATTAAAAAAATATTTTTCTTAGTTTTAACTTTTAATAAAATTATTAATTAACTTATAACATTTTTTATTTTCTTGTGAATTAGGAAAATAAGTAAAAAAGCCATGAATAACATCTTTAATTCGATATATTTTTACTTCGTTTTTAAATTCTTTTAACTTTTTACCATAAGCTTCCCCTTCATCTCTTAAAGGATCAAATTCCGCCGTAATTATCAATGTTTTAGGTTGATTATATAAATTATCAGCATTTAAAGGAGCAACATATTTGCTATCTAATTTAGTTTTATCTTTAACATATAAAGCTAAATAATTATTGATTCGTTTATTAGTTAAAATCCAATTAGTACCATTTTCTTTAATTGATTTAAATCGACTATTATCATTGTGTAAATGATAAGTCAAAGGATATAATAAAATCTGTTTTTTTACTTTAAATTCTTTACTTTCACTGGCGATAATTGATACGACACTAGCTAGATTACCTCCGGCACTATCCCCCATTAAAATAATTTCTTTATCACCTAAAAAACTATCTTTACTAAAAAAATATTTCGTCACTTCATAACAATCGTTTAAACCGTTAGGAAAAGGATATTCTGGCGCTAAACGATAATCGACTGATACAACTATCGCGTTGGTGTTTTTAGCTAATATAGCACATATTTTAGTATAATTTTCAACACTACCACAGACAAATCCCCCACCGTGAAAATAGATAATTAAATTATTTGTATTTTTATTTGGTAAAAACATTCTAATCCAAACAGTATGATTCTTAACTAATATTCTTGTATCGATAAAATTATATTTCCCTAAAAAATTATTTTTAATAATATTATTAAATATTCTTTCTTTTTTGTAATCTTCAATATCAATTTTAGAAATAGTTTTGATTATTCTTTTCGTTATCTTTTTCATACATTTAATTATATCATTTTTTAAAAAAAACAGGCAATAAATTTAATTGCTTGTTTAAACTTGTTTAAAAATATCTTGATTAGATTTAAAAATCATTTCTTTATTCGTCAATGGATCATTAACAATTAACTCATAAGCATGTAAACATAAACGCTTATATTTAGTGTTACCATACTTAATATCACCTAATATTGGCGTATTATTATGCGCTAATTGCACTCTTATTTGATTTTTTTTACCAGTTTTAATCTTAATATCCAACCAAGTATATTGCTTGTTTGCTTTTATTTTTTTATATTCGGTAATTGCTAAAGAACCTTGATTACTAACATAAACATAATGATTTCTATTTTCTTTTAAATAATTTTTTAAAATATCTTCATCTTTAGTTTTACCAACGACCACTGCTACATATTTGCGAACAACATTGTGCCAATTAGCTTGATATAGTTTTTTAATTTTTATATTTTTAGCAAATATTACTAATCCTGATGTTTCTTTATCCAAACGATGAATAATAAATATTTTATTGTTTTTATTCTCTTTTTTCACATAATCACTAACTAAATGATATAAAGTTAAATTATTATTACCATCAGATATCGTCAATAAATTATAAGGTTTATCGACGACAATAATATTTTTATCTTCGTAAATAATATTAAGATGACGAGATTTATTTATTCTAACCGTTTGCCCTTTTTTTAATAAATAATTATACTTAGTAATTATTTTATCATCGACTAAAACTTGGCCATTTTTTAATAATGATTTTACTTTCTTATTACTATAATTAAAATTAGTAATTAAAAATAATAATAATTCTTGGGGTTCTAAAACATATTTCATCTTAATCACTCAATCCATATTTTGTTATATATTCTTGATAAGGTATTTGTTTATCTTTATAAGTACCATCTTGCTTTATTTCAATTAATCGATTACTGACAGTTTCAATTAATTCTTGATCAAAAGAACTAAAAACAATAACTCCCATAAATCTTTTTAAACCTTCGTTTAACGAAGTAATCGCTTCGATATCTAAATGATTAGTCGGTTCATCAAATAACAAAACATTACCTCTTTCCAACATCATTTTACTAAACATACATCTAACCTTTTCCCCACCAGATAAAACATTTACTTTTTTAAACACTTCTTCCCCAGAAAACAACATTCTTCCTAAAAAACCTCTAATAAAACTATCATCGTTATTATCTGTATATTGTTTTAACCAATCAGTCATAATTAAATCATTGTTGAAATATTGATTGTGATTCTTTTCAAAATAACTAATTTTAATATTACTTCCTATTTTAATACTACCACTATCCGGTTTTAAATTACCAGATAAAATATCTAATAAAGCTGTTTTCGCAATCTCATTATTACCAATTAAAGCTATTTTATCACCTGGTCTAATTGTTAAACTAAAATTATTTAAGATAACTTTACCGTCAATACTATAATTTATTTTTTCTAATGTTATGACCTCTTTACCAACATTTTTGTCAAAATCAAAATTAATATAAGGATATTTGCGACTAGATGGTTTAATTTCTTCTAAAACAATTTTTTCTAAAGATTTCTTTCTTGATGTCGCTTGTTTAGATTTCGAAGCATTAGCTTGAAATCTTCGAATAAATTCTTCCAACTCTTTGATTTTTTCTTCTTTTTTCTTATTAGATTCTTTCATTTGTTTTTGAATTAACTGACTAGATTGATACCAAAAATCATAATTACCGACAAATAAGGTAATTTTATTATAATCGATATCTAACATATGGGTACATACTTGGTTTAAAAAATGGCGATCATGTGATACTACTAAAACCGTGTTTTTAAAATTAATTAAAAATTCTTCTAACCATAAAATACTTTTACTATCTAAACCATTAGTTGGTTCATCTAATAATAAAATATCCGGCTGTCCAAATAAAGCACTAGCTAATAATACCTTAACTTTATCACTATCTTTTAATTCACCCATTAATAAATTATGTTTACTATTATCAATTCCTAAACCAACTAATAAAACAGCTGCTTCACTTTCCGCTTCCCAACCACCTAAGGATGCGAATTCTTCTTCTAAAATAGCTGCTCGCATTCCATCTTCATTCGTAAAATCTTCTTTTAAATATAAATTGTTTTTTTCAATCATTACTTCATATAGTTTATTATTACCCATAATAACAGTATCGATAACTGTCATATCATCATATTCATTGTGGTTTTGTTTTAAAACGGATATTCTTTCCCCTTTACCAATGATTACTTCGCCACTAGTTGACTCAATATTACCTGCTAATATTTTTAAAAAGGTCGATTTCCCTGCTCCATTAGCACCGATAATTCCATAACAATTATCACCATTAAATTCTAAATTAACATTTTCAAATAATGTTTTAGTATTAAATCTTAAACTTAAATTATTTACTTTTAACATAATATCACCAACTTAAGATAGTTTATCATATAAATGATTAAAATACAAATATGCATGTTAAAAAAAATCTAACTATTATCATTAGATTTCATTTATATTAATTTAAAATATTTATTATCAACTGAATCATAGCACACACCTTGCCCTATATTTCGGCAAGGTGTGATTCCATTGCTTATACTTTATATGATTATTTTTGCTGTTAACTCATTGCAAATTATACGGTTCCTCAGCAGTACCTTTACCTCCGGTAAAGGTAAGGGCTGAAGTCCCTGACTTCAGATAGATAACTGCGCGAGCGCCGTACGTACTCGTCGGAAGGTAGCCCACGCTGCCCAGGATGCCACTGTTGAGGACATAACGCACATAAGACGAACTATCACGATTCATTGTCCAATAATAACTTGACACAGTTGGATTTTCTATAGTACTGACATCAACAAATGTTTTGGTACTTGATGTCCCTAAATCAATGTCATTGCCACTAAACATCTCACCAACAGTTGGTAATCCTACATTAGCTTGCAATGTCTCATCTTGGACATCTGTATAATTTGCATAACTTGAATAATCGCCAATATAGAATGTTTTATTACCGGTATAACGATAATCACTTGAGATATTATTAGCAAATGTATTAAGTGGAGTATATATCGTATGACTTGTTGTTATTGTCGTAGTATCGCCAAATGTACTTGTAGTTGGAAGCAAACCATTTAGTACCACTTTGATACTATCACTATCTTTACTTATTACCCTAAATGTACATTTATTATCATCACCACAGGCATTATCATCGCCACTATATGGCACATTGATATATTCGCCCACTTGAATATCACTGGTATTTGTTGCTTTATTTCCTGCTTCATAATTTGAC